>JANNUY010000821.1:0-1857 GCA_031414155.1 Acidobacteriota bacterium | reverse complement strand
TACTTTATGTGTTGCGTTACTGCTCACGAGCCAGCCCGTTGCCTTTTATCAAGGCCTTTCCTTCGGTCAGGGACTCGGCAAAGGCGATGCCGCCGAATTGCGTACCAAAGAAACGCCGCTGAAAAATCTGCCCGACTTGTCTAAAACCGAAACGGAGAAGATGAAGCTCGGCAGCTTTCGCATTCCCGAAGGCACGCCCGCGACGCGCTGCCGCCACCACGACGATAAGTGCAAGATTGAAAACAAAGAAAAAGTCAGTTGGTGGTTTCAGGAGCCACCATTAACCAATCCGCAAATTGCCTCCATGCGCAATGATGTCACCGGCTTAACGAACCCGTTTCGCTGGAATACTTCCGATCTGACAACGGACGCCAGCATCGGCACGGGCAAGTACGCCAAAGCCCTCACCGCAAGCACTGCGGCTGCCGCGCAAACGCTGATTGACCAACAGATGATGTCGGCGCGCCTCGACCCTAAAAATCGCATCGGCGATAGCGGAGAAGACCTTTATTCGCGCAATTACAATTGGCAATTTCCTTTAGTCAACCTCCCCGGACGAGCCGGAATGGATTTGAATCTCACGCTCAGTAACAACTCGCTGGTGTGGGTGAAAAGAAATGGCGTGATGTATTTCGACCCTGAAAGCAGCCCCATCAGTCCGGGTTTTTCGCTGGGGCTTCCTTACTTCCCCAAAACGGCTACGCCCATTCAAAATCTGAACAATTCTCGTCAGGCGCTATGGCTCCTGCTTCCCTCTGGCCGTTCGGTAGAATTACGCGACACGACGACCGCCGGGCTTTATGAATCGGCTGATTCGACTTATACGCAATACAGCACAGTCACCAAAACTTTAACGACTTCTGACGGCACGCGCTATTACTACCCCAACGGCTATGTTTGCACGCGCATCACTGATCGCAATGGCAATTTCATCAGCGTTTCTTACGTTGGAACGACCAACCGCATTGACACCATCACCGATACCGCAGGCCGCGTCGTTAAATTCAACTACGACGTGAACTATAGCTCGTTGCAATCAATCGCTTTACAAACCGGCGCTAACACTTATCGCCCATTGGCAACCTTCAGTTACGGCACTAACAACTTGGTTTATAATTTTCAGGAAAATGGCTTCTCGCTAGCCGTAGCCAACGCGCCAAGCACGGCTTATCCTGTCTTGACGCGCGTCATGAGGTATGACGGCAAATATTGGGACTTCGCCCATACGTCTTACGGTCAGGTTTATGAATTCACAAACAAAGCGGGCACCGGCGCGACAACCGACACCCTATTGGTCAAACAGTCTTATAACGTGGCGATGACGACGGCGGTTGCTCAATCAGATTGCCCGCGTTTTACCGTCCGCGGGCTTTGGTCTTATGAATGCCTGCCCGGCAACAGCAATTGGATAAGCAGTTCTTTCGAGTTTAACGAGGGGGCGATGTGCGGCAATGTCACGTTACCAAACGGCACGGTGATTCAGGCCAGCAAGCTCTCGTGCGGAACCGCCATCAGTTCTGACACCTTAGTGCGTTCAAAGACCTATTTTTACGATGATCTCGCTGGCGATCCAAATTATAAGTTTCGCGGTTTGCCATTGCTCACCATCAATTATGATTTCATGACGCCTAAAAAATATGAGCAGACGACGTGGCAGCAAAGCCCAGTAACCGATAACTATAGCTATCAAAGTAATCCGCGCGTGGCTGAGACCTTGATTCTGGATAGCGATGGAAACAAAAAACGCACGGCGATCAAATATAACTACAATGGGGCGGGGGCAGACTTGCCCTATAATTTGCCCGCTGAAGTTTGGGAATATGACGGTGATTCTATGGGGGCGCAATCGCGTATCAC
>JANNUY010000820.1:0-5409 GCA_031414155.1 Acidobacteriota bacterium | reverse complement strand
AGAATGGTTTTCAACCGCGCGAGTTCTCTCTTTTCGTTGCGCAGTTGCCGCACAACCTGTGTGTCGCCCATGGATTTCTTGAAGTTCATGCGAAACAGCGACTCTTTGATTTCCAATACGCGCTTGACCAACTCATCGCTTGACTGTTTGCGCACCTCTGTTGCTTTTGTATTCACAGTACGCCTCCCTCTTGTTCTTGCCGCGTGACGAATTTGGTAGGAATCGGCAACTTGGCAGCGGCTAATTCAAAAGCGCGTTTCGCCGTAGCCAAATCTACACCTTCCATCTCGAAGATGATGCGACCTGGTTTCACCACCGCCACCCAACCTTCGGGAGCCCCCTTGCCTTTACCCATACGGGTTTCAGCCGGTTTCTTGGTGATCGGTTTGTCGGGAAAAATGCGAATCCACAACTTGCCGCCGCGTTTGACGTGACGATTGATGGCGATACGACCGGCCTCGATTTGACGACCAGTAAGCCACGCCGCTTCCGTCGCTTTCAGCGCAAATTCGCCGAAAGCCAACTCCGTCCCACGCTTTGCGGTGCCGCAACGACGACCACGTTGATGACGACGAAACTTAACTTTTTTAGGAGTTTTATATTCACCCATGATTAGCTCTCAGCTTTGCCCAGTCGGCCAATATCACAACGAGAAGCTTTTTGAAGCTACCCACTGACCACTAACGTTTCATCATTGCTTCGCGCGGATCCATGATTTCTCCGCGATAAATCCAAACCTTGATACCGATGATGCCGAAGGTCGTGTGCGCTTCGGCGAAGCCGTAATCAATGTCTGCGCGCAACGTGTGCAACGGCAAACGGCCTTGCAGCGTCCATTCCGAACGCGCGATTTCAGCGCCGTTCAAACGACCCGACACGCGCACCTTGATACCTTGCGCCCCAAAGCGCGTAGCTTCCTCCACCGTCTTGCGCATCGCACGACGAAAAGCAATGCGCTTTTCCAACTGTTGTGCGACCTTTTCGGCTTGCAGTTGCGCGTTTAGTTCGGGTTTCTGAATTTCGCGAATATCAATCAATACGTCACGCTTGGTCTTGCGGCTCAGTTCCTGTTTGAGCTTGTCAATCTCAGCGCCTTTGCGTCCGATGATGATGCCGGGACGCGAAGTGTAGATGATAATCTTGACGCGGTTGGCGGCACGGTCAATTTCGATTTGCGAGACGCCCGCTTGCGCGAATTTTTTCTTGAGTTCCTTTTTCAGCTTCAGGTCTTCGATGAGCAAATCGTCGAAGCCTTTCTTGGCGAACCAGCGTGAATGCCAACTGCGGTTATAACCAAGCCTGAATCCGTAAGGATGAACTTTCTGACCCATATAGTTTCTGCTCTCTCGTTAAACCTTCTGTACGTTCTCGTTCGAGACTATCACGGTGATGTGGCAGTAATGCCGCATTTCACGATAAGCCCGTCCCATCGGCGCGGGACGCACACGACGGCGATGTTTGGTCACGCCCTTGCCAACGAAACATTCGCTGACCCGCAGATCGTCTACGTCTATGGCGACATTGGCGGCCTGCGCCTTCTGTTCGGCGTTATCAATCGCCGAGTTCAAAACCTTGCTGACCGGCCCCGCCAAACGTTTGCCGCTGTATTTGAGTACGGCCAGCGCATCGTTGACTTTGCGTCCCCGAATCAAGTCAATGACTAGCTTCGCTTTTTGCGATGAGCCTTTTACATTCGTAGCTTTTGCGATTGCTTCCATGATCTTAAAGCCTGTCTACCTATTTCTTGCCCGACTATTTCTTGCCTGATGATTTCTCAGCCTTTTCTGCGTGGCCTTTGAACGTCCGCGTCGGAGCGAATTCGCCCAGCTTGTGGCCGACCATATTTTCAGTCACGTAAACAGGAATGAATTTCCTGCCGTTATGCACGGCCAACGTATGCCCGACCATTTCGGGAAAAATCGTCGAGCGCCGCGACCAAGTCTTATGCACCTTCTTCTCATTGGCGGCATTCATCCGCTCAATGACCTTCATCAGGTGCGCATCAATAAACGGGCCTTTTTTAACTGAACGTGGCATATCTCTTAAACCAGTTGTCGGTTGTCGGTTGTCGGTTGTCGGTTCGCTAATCGGTTTAACCGACCACCGACAACTGGCTACCGACTACCGTGTCATTTCGTTCTGCGCTTAACAATAAACTTGTCAGTGCGCTTGTTGTTTCTCGTCTTGTAACCGCGCGTCGGTTGCCCCCACGGCGTCACCGGATGACGACCACCGGAGGTTCTGCCTTCACCACCACCGTGCGGGTGATCAACGGGGTTCATAACTACACCGCGCACTGTCGGGCGAACGCCTTTCCAGCGCGAGCGACCAGCTTTGCCGAGCGAAACATTTTCGTGCTCGGTGTTACCGACTTGTCCAACCGTCGCCATGCACTCGACCGCTACTATGCGGATTTCGCCGGAAGGCAAACGCAACTGCGCCATTCCACCTTCTTTGGCGACCAACTGGGCGAAGCTGCCTGCGCTGCGCGCCATCTGTCCGCCTTTGCCCGGTTTCAACTCGATGTTGTGAATCTGCGTGCCGAGCGGAATGTTCTTAATCGGCAAAGCATTGCCGGTCAGAATGTCCGATTCAGGGCCAGCCACAATCTGTTGCCCCACTTGCAATCCCACCGGCACGAGAATGTAGCGTTTCTCGCCATCGGCGTAATTGACCAGCGCAATGCGCGCCGAACGATTCGGATCGTATTCAATCGTAGCCACTTTTCCCGGCACACCCGTCTTGTCGCGTTTGAAATCAATGATGCGGTAGTGGCGCTTGTGTCCACCACCCCGATGGCGCGTCGTAATGCGCCCCAGATTGTTGCGTCCGTTGATGCGCTTTTTCGGAGCCAGCAACGGCTTGTGCGGGCTATCCATCGTCAGATCATCATTTGTCAGATAAGTCTGATAGCGCCGTGCCGGACTGGTTGGTGATAATTTCTTGATGCCCATCTTACGTTTTCCCAGCTAGGGTTGAATCGCGCGAACCACCAAATTACTTATTTTTAGGTTCGCGTCAAACTTTAGATCGAATCGGCGTAATCTACGCTGAAGCCCGGCTTCAATTTGACATAAGCCTTGCGCCAATCGGGGCGCTTGCCTTCAATGCGCCCGCGACGCACTGGCTTGCCACGGTAATTGATGACGCGCACATCTTCGACTTTGACCTTGAAGATTTGTTCCACCGCCGCTTTGATCGAATGCTTGTTCGCATCCTTGGCAACGCGAAACGTCAACAACTGGTTGTCGCGCTTGATTATGCGTTTGTGCTTGCTGTCTTTGATATCTTTCGTGCTGGTTTCTTTCTCGTTCATCGCCTTTTCGGTGATGACCGGCGCTTTCAGCACATCCCAGATCGTTGCCATAACTCGGTTCCTCTCGAACTAACTCAACTTTGCCTGTAAGGCTTCGATAGCCGCTTTGGTGAAAACCAATTGCTCGTGTGCAACCACATCGTAAACATTGACGTTCACATCTGCCGCCAACGTGACCTTAGTCAGGTTACGCGAAGCTCGCACCAAATTTTGCGGGGCGGCAGTTTCGACCAACAGCGTCTTCTTGTTCCAACCAAAGGTCTCAACCACGCCGATGAAAGTTTTCGTCTTGTGATCGCCTAAGTTGAAATCGTCCACGACGATGATATTGCCTTCGCGCAACCGTTCTGACAATGCCGAACGCAACGCGCCGCGCTTCATCTTCTTCGGCATCTCGCTCGTCCAGTCGCGAGGTTGCGGGCCGTGTACGTTGCCGCCACCTTTCCACAAAGGTGAACGCAAACTGGCGATACGAGCGCGACCGGTGCCTTTTTGCTTCCACAACTTCTTGCCGCTGCCCGACGTATTGCCGCGCGTCTTGGTAGCCACTGTGCCCTGACGTTGATTGGTCAGATAATTCTTGATCGCGTCGTAAATCAACGGCTCATTGAGCTTCGCGCCGAATACGGCATCGCTCAACTCGACAGTGCCTACGGTTTCATTTTTGAGGTTTTTGACTTCTAAAGTCGGCATCTTCGCCCCACTTGCTTTACTAAAGCGTTATTGCTTTTGCTTACTGTTTCTTCTTGATAATTACGACCGCGCCGTTCGGGCCGGGCACTGCGCCTTTTACCAAAATCAGATTTTCTTCAGCGTTGACCTGAACGATTTTCAGGTTGCGAATCGTATGGCGTTCGACACCCATATGGCCCGCCATCCGCGTGCCTTTGAAAACGCGCGAAGGATAAGCCGACTGACCAATCGAACCAGGCGCGCGGTGAAACATCGAACCGTGCGTAGCGCGACCGCCAGCGAAACCGTGACGTTTCACGAAGCCCGCGAAACCGCGGCCTTTGCTCGTGCCGATGATGTCAACCTTGTCGTTCGCCGCGAAGGCCGAAGCCAACACTTGATCGCCCACGTTTGCGCTGTCAGCCCCTGCTTCGAGGCGGAACTCACGCAACACGCGCGTCGGTGGCAGATTCGCTTTTTTGAAGTGGCCCGCCATGGGCTTGTTGGTATTTCTGGGCGTTTTATCTTCGACCAGACCCAATTGCACCGCTTCGTAGCCATCCGTCGAAGCCGTCTTGCGCTGAACCACTACGCACGGCCCCGCCTTAATGACCGTCACCGAAGTGACCGTGCCATCTGGCGCGAAAATCTGGGTCATCCCCACTTTTTTACCGATAATTCCGTTTACCATCTTTTGCCTATGCTGGTAGAGACGCAAGATTTTACGTCTCTACCAAATTATCTGCGTTCGCGTCCGAAAGCCTTGATCTCAGCGTCTACGCCCGCAGGCAAGTCCAGCTTCATCAATGCGTCCATCGTTTGCGGCGTCGGGTCAAGAATGTCCATCAACCGCTTGTGCGTGCGAATCTCGAATTGCTCGCGTGACTTTTTATCAACGTGCGGCGATTTCAAGACGGTGACTTTGTTTTTCACCGTCGGCAGCGGAATCGGCCCCGCCACGCGCGCGCCCGTGCGTTTCGCGGTCTCGACGATCTCCTGGGTGGATTGATCAAGTACGCGGTAGTCATAGGCTTTCAGGCGAATTCTGATCTTGTCGTTCAGCATAATGTTTGTAGTCCCGCCTTCAGGCGGAAGGTCTTCAAAGTCGCAACAGTCCGGCTGAAGCCGGTACTACGAACTTATTCGATGATGTCGGCAATCGTGCCCGCGCCGACCGTGCGACCGCCTTCGCGGATGGCGAAGCGCAGGCCTTTTTCCATCGCAATCGGCATAATCAGTTCAATCGTCATGGCAATATTGTCGCCCGGCATCACCATTTCGACGCCGTCCGGCAGATTCGCCACGCCCGTCACGTCTGTCGTGCGGAAGTAAAATTGCGGACGATAGCCCGTGAAAAACGGCGTATGTCGTCCGCCTTCTTCCTTCGTCAACACGTAGGCTTCGGCTTTGAATTTCATGTG
>JANNUY010000819.1:0-7595 GCA_031414155.1 Acidobacteriota bacterium | reverse complement strand
TTCATCGTCGTTCTCCGGTTGGTTAGTAGAAGTTCTTTGCTAACAACATTCTACCTGTCCAAACGGGGGACGACGGCTCAATTTTTCAACCCAAGACTCAAGTTTACTCAAAATGAAATCACAGTTGCCCCGCAAACCTTTCTCAGGCTCAACGTCGAATTTCACGCCGGAATAAATGCTGATCTTATCGTGATGGATTTCGCGGATGAAAAGCAGAATGGGCGCAACAATAAATTCCGAACGTGCTTTCTCGCTGACCATTGACACCACAAAGCCGTTATCAATGGCGCTCCGCAATGCGGCATTCGGCTCTACGGGCTTCACCCGTTCAAACATAATTGGTCGGACGACTTTCAGCTTGAAGCGATTGCGCACTTCATCTAGCGTTAAGTCGCTGTAATTCTGTCGCCGTTTTGAAATTGGTTTCGTTGCTTTGCGCGTTGGCATGTTGCACCTCCTGATGACAGGCGCACTTTATTACAGATACCGATCCATAAACCGCGTAGAGAAATTGCCTTCAATGAAATCAGGATCATTCAGAATTTTCAGGTGCATTGGAATCGTCGTCTTAATGCCTTCGACGACCATAACTTCGAGGGCGCGGCGCATGCGGGCGATGGCGCGCGCGCGGTCGCGGTGATGGACGATCACTTTCGCAATCAGCGAATCGTAATGCGGCGGTACGAAATAGCCGTTATAAATCGCAGTGTCGAGACGTACGCCGGGGCCGTTGGGCAGATTCAAATTGGTGATGCGCCCGGGGCTGGGCGTGAACGTGTTCGGGTCTTCGGCATTGATGCGGCATTCGATGGCGTGGCCTACGAACATGATGTCATCTTGTTGAAAGTTAAGTTGCTCGCCCGCCGCAATGCGAATTTGTGCGCCTACCAGGTCTGACACGGTGACGAGTTCGGTCACTGGATGTTCGACCTGAATGCGCGTGTTCATTTCCATGAAATAAAAGTTGTCGTTCTCATCCAGTAAAAACTCAATCGTGCCCGCGCTGCTATATCCAACCTCTTCGCAAGCCTTGACCGCTACGCGCCCCATCTCTTGCCGCAACTCATAGCTCACCGCGGGCGAAGGCGATTCTTCAATCAGCTTTTGATGGCGGCGCTGGATTGAGCATTCGCGCTCACCCAGATGCACGACGTGACCGTGTTCATCGCCCAACACCTGAATCTCAATGTGGCGTGGGCGTCCGATATATTTTTCGAGATAGACGCCTGAGTTTTTGAACGCGGCTTCGGCCTCGGCGCGAGCGGTGTGGTAACCGTTGATAAGTTCTTCGCGGTTGTTGGCGACGCGCATGCCGCGTCCACCGCCACCCGCCGTGGCTTTGATTAGTATGGGATAGCCGATCTTTTCAGCTTCACGAATGGCGTCTTCTTCAGTATCAAGTAATCCTTCGCTGCCCGGTGTGACAGGTACGCCAGCGGCTTTCATTGTAGCCTTCGCCGTAGCCTTATCGCCCATCGTCCGCATCACTTGAGGCGAAGGCCCGATGAACTTGATATTGCATTCGGCACAGACTTCGGCAAAGTGCGCGTTCTCAGAGAGAAAGCCATAACCTGGATGAATCGCGTCTACGTTGGTGATTTCGGCGGCAGAAATGATCGCGGGAATGTTCAAATAACTCAGCGGCGACGGCGGCGGGCCGATGCAAATGGCTTCATCAGCAAATCGTACGTGCAGTGATTCACGATCAGCCTCTGAATGCACGGCAACCGTTTTGATACCAAGTTCCTTGCACGCCCAAATTACGCGACAGGCAATTTCACCACGATTAGCGATCAGGATTTTTTTGAACATACAGAAGTGGCTAGCGGCTGGTGGCTAGTGGCTAGTGGCTAGTCGTTGTCCCAACTAGCCACTAGTCACTAACCGCTAGCCACTAAATCTTGATTCCGAATAAAGGTTGACCGTATTCCACTGGCTGGCCATTCTCTACGAAGATTTTGGCGACCGTGCCGCTCACATCGGATTGAATTTCGTTCATCAGCTTCATTGCCTCGACGATGCAAAGCGTCTGGCCTGACTTGATGGTGGTTCCGATTTCTGCAAAAGGCGGATTGGTCGGCGAAGCCGATTGATAGTAAGTGCCGACAATGGGCGAGGTAATGACGTGCAAATGTTCTTCTGCCGGAGCGGCGGCGGTCGGTGCCGCAACAGCAGCTGGCGCGGATTGGGTGGCGCTTACTTGCGGCGCTGCTTGAACCGGTGACGCAGGGGAAGCGAAAGTCGGTGCGGCCTCAACTAGCACTTTGGCAGAGGTGTCGCGACCTAATCGCATGCGAAATGAGCCGCGTTCGAGTTCAAATTCAGTGAATTGTTTTTCTGAGATGAGTTCGATCAATTCTTTGACTTGATCGAGGCTGAGATTGTCACTAGCGATAATCGCTTTGGGTGACGCAGGTGCTTTAGTCGGTTTTGCCACTGCCTTTTTCGCGCTTGCGTTACTCGTCGTTTTTTTCATAAAGCCGGTTCGGGATGAAAACCAAATCAGAATCTCGTCATTGGTCAAAACAAAGTAAACGCCTCAACCGTGCTGTTGATTTTACGGTTGAGGCGTTTGACGTTCTGTGCGAGAGACAAACTCTCAGCCAGCTTAAAAATTGATGCAGCTTAGGCTTCGATAGCCTTCGCTTTTTTGCTGTCAACGAATTCGATAATCGCCAATTCAGCGCCGTCGCCTTTGCGCCGACCGAGCTTCATAATGCGCAAGTAACCGCCCGGACGATCAGCAAAACGCTCCGCCAATTCGCCTGTGACTTTCTGAACGGCAGCCACGCCTGCGGTACGCGGCTGACTGGCATCATGCTTTTTGCTATCCCAATTCGAGTTACCCGAAAAGAAACTCTCGGCAGCCTGACGAGCTAAATGAACGGCGACAGCTTTATTGCCTTCATTACGCGCCTTCAGGGCACGACGGCCCAGCGTGATGACGTGTTCGGCAAACGGACGAAGCTCTTTCGCCTTCGGCAAAGTGGTAATTACGCGCTCGTGTTCAATCAGCGAAGCGCACAAGTTACGCAACAAGGCTTTACGGTGTGACGAAGTGCGTCCTAACTTACGATGTGCGACTAGGTGTCTCATTTATCTTTCCTTCTACTTCTTGCTACTGCTTTATCACTGCGACGCACGCGCCACATTATTCTGGACCGCGAACCATTGCGCCCGTGTCGTCAAATTTCATTCCCAGCCCCAAGCCCATCGTAGCCAGAATGTCTTTGATTTCATTCAACGACTTGCGCCCGAAATTCTTGGTCTTCAGCATTTCGGGTTCACTCTTCTGAACTAAATCTCGAATCGAGCGAATGTCTGAATTCTTCAAGCAATTGTAAGAACGCACTGACAATTCAAGTTCATCCACCGAACGGTCAAGGTTCTCATTGTGCAACGCTGTCGGCTTAATCATAACCGGCTCAGGTTGCTGTTCGACCTCTTCCTCAAAGTTGATGAAGATTGCCATGTGATCTTTAATCAGCTTGGCGGCCAAACCAATGGCATGCTCAGGCGTAACGCTGCCATTCGTCCAGACTTCCATCAAGAGCTTGTCGTAATCAGTGTCCTGCCCCAAACGAGCGGCTTCGACCTGAAAGTTGCACTTGGTGATGGGCGAATGCACTGAGTCAACGGGGATATAACCCACCGGCAAATCGTCATCGAAGTTGCGGTCAGCTGAAACATAGCCACGCCCTTTTTTCAAGCGCAACTCGATATTCAGACTGCCGCCTTCGCTGATGGTAGCGAGATGGATATTGTCGTCGAGTACGTCAATGTCTTCGTCAATCTCAATATCCGCCGAGGTCAAGGCTCCCGGTTCAGAACGAGATAGACGAATCGTCTTGACCTCTCCTTCGTGCAATTTGAAAGGAACACGTTTTAGGTTGAGGATAATGTCAGTAGCGTCTTCGACCACTCCGGGGATCGAAGAGAACTCATGCAACACGCCGTCAATGCGTACCGCAGTGATGGCAGTCCCTTCAATCGAAGACAACAACGCGCGGCGCAGGCTATTGCCAATGGTTGTGCCGAAGCCGCGTTCAAACGGCTGGGCCGAAAAATGACCATAACGCTCGGTCATCGTTTCGCAGGTCAACCGCTTCGGTTTTTGGAATCCAGTCCACATAGGTTGTCCGGTCTCTCCCTACTTAATTGCTAGCCGTACAGATTAAGCCGTTTGGCGCCAAACAGCTTAATCTGCAATATGACTTGATTACTTGCTGTAAAGTTCGACGATCAACTGTTCCCTGATCTCAGGGTCAACGTCTTCACGTCGCGGTAAGGCTGTTACCTTACCAACCAGCTTGTCGGCATTGGTAACATTCACCCAGGCAGAACGCCCGCGTCCGCCCGCTGTTTGAAATGCCCCTTGAATGTGCGTATTGCTTATGCTTTTTTCACACACTGAAACTTCGTCACCCACACGAACTTGGAAGGAAGGGATGTCCACTTTCTTGCCATTAACGGTGACGTGACCATGGCGCACGAACTGACGCGCCTGACGACGCGACATAGCGAACCCAAGACGGTAAACCACGTTGTCGAGACGGCGTTCCAGCAAGAAAAGCAGATTCTCGCCCGTCACGCCTTTCTGGCGCACAGCCTTTTCAAAATAGTTGCGGAATTGGGTTTCGAGCAAATTGTAAATGCGTTTCACGCGCTGTTTCTCACGCAATTGCTCGCCGTAACCACCAGCCTGTTTGCGACGCGCAGTCGGGCCGTGCTGTCCGGGCGGTTGTTTGCCGCGCTTCTCAATCGGACACGACGGCTTGTAGCACTTCTCGCCCTTCAAAAAGAGTTTCATCCCTTCGCGGCGGCACATGCGACATTGTTTGCCTCTATCTCTTGCCAACTTTTCCCCCTACTTATTCAGAAGACATTACACGACAAGGCGAAGTTTACTTTTCAGCGTTTATACGCAGTTTTAACTCCGCAACAGTCCCTTTAAAAGCCTTACCAATAAAAAATTTAGCAGACAGTCGCTATACGCGACGACGTTTCGGCGGACGGCACCCGTTGTGCGGGATTGGTGTAACATCCCGAATCAACCTTACTTCAATGCCCGCCGCGTTAATGGCGCGAACGGCTGACTCACGTCCCGAACCAGGCCCTTTGACGCGAACTTCGCACATTCGCATGCCAGAATCTTTCGCTATCCCCGCAGCTTTACTCGCGGCCTGTTGTGCTGCAAAAGGCGTCCCTTTGCGCGAACCACGAAACCCCATCGCACCTGAAGAACATTGCGCAACGAGATTGCCTTTCAAGTCAGTAATGCTGATCAACGTGTTATTAAAGGTCGCCTGAATGAAGACCAGCCCTTGCGGAATGTTCTTCTTCTCTTTTTTCTTGAAGACCTTCTTTTTTGACGCTTGTTGCTGCTTTGCCATATCTCAAAATTTAGGTAATCGGCTAACCCTTAACGGCTGCCAACGTTATTTACTTCTTGCCTGCGACCTTCTTCTTCGCCACCGTGGCACGACGCGGGCCTTTACGAGTACGGGAGTTGGTATGCGTACGCTGACCGCGCACGGGCAAGCCCTTGCGGTGACGCAAGCCGCGATAACAACCGATGTCCATCAACCTCTTAATGTCGAGCTGAATCGTCTTGCGCAGGTCGCCTTCGACGCCCCCTTGCGCTTCGATGATAGAACGCACGCGATTGAGTTCTTCTTCGCTCAACTCACGAATCTTTTTATTAACGTCAATTTGGGCCTCACCGAGGATAGTGGTGGCGCGAGCCTTGCCGATCCCATAAATATAGGTTAGCCCAATCTGTGCGCGTTTTTGGGGTGGTAAATCAATGCCTGCAATACGTGCCATACTTAAAAAAGTCCTCCGTAACTTACCCTTGCCGTTGTTTATGCTTTGGGTTCACGCATATGACACGAACAACCCCGTGCCTATGAATTACTTTGCACTTAACGCAAATTTTTTTAACTGACGCTCTGACTTTCATAATCGCTCTCTCGTTTTCAGCAATCTGCTATTACTTGAATGATTCCGAAGCATAAGCCCTATTTGAAACGGTATACGATTCGTCCGCGTGTCAAATCGTAAGGCGATAATTCAACTAGCACTTTATCGCCGGGCAATATCTTGATAAAATTCTTTCGCATCCGTCCCGAAATATGTGCCAGCACTTGCGGCTTATTTTCCATGCCATCCAATTCCACTTTGAACATAGCGTTGGGAAGGGTCTCAAGCACGGTCGCTTGCACTTCTATGGCATCTTCTTTGGACATATATAACTTTGGAGCGATTTCACCTGACTCGCAGGCTTGCCTGCATTTGCGAAACGCGCATTATAACTGCGGACTTTCGTTTTGCAAGCAGCATGCTTGTCCTATGTGATTTTCCGTCACAAAATGATGCTTCCATCATCGAACGCTGTCATCACTTGCGGGCCGTCTTCAGTCACGGCAATCGTATGTTCAAAATGTGAAGAAGGCATGCCGTCTTTGGTTTTAACGGTCCAGCCATCGGCTCCCATCTCCACATCGCGACGGCCTAAATTCACCATCGGTTCAATCGCCAAAACCCAGCCCGGTTTCAACTGCGGCCCAGTGCTTGGGCGCCCATAGTTGGGAACTTGCGGCGCTTCGTGCATCAACGTACCGATGCCGTGCCCGCAAAACTCACGCACGATTGTGAAGCCCTGATTTTCAACCAACTTTTGCACCGCGTGGGAAACATCAAAAAGCCTGTTTCCCGCCACCATCATTTCAACTGCGCGTAACAGCGACTCACGCGTGACTTGCAACAGCTTATCCACCGCAGGAGAAATCTTTCCGACCGGAACCGTAATCGCAGCATCTCCGACAAAGCCGTTTAACGTCGCGCCGCAATCAATCTTGATGATGTCGCCTTCGACTAACTTGCGCTTGGAAGGAATGCCATGAACGACTTCCTCATTCACTGAAGCGCATATCGAACCGACAAAGCCGCGGTAACCTAGAAAGGTCGGATACGCCCCGGCATCCCGTATATTTTTTTCTGCAAAGGCATCAAGCTCTTTCGTTGTGATGCCTGGCTCAACCATATGGCGCAAGGCGCGCAACGTGCGCGCGACAATCAAACCTGCGTCACGCATTTTATCGAGGTCGGAGCGATTCTTTCGAGTGACCATAGCAGCGCAAGGAATTCTTCCCTACTCTTTACCTTTCCCTTTGCCGAGCAGGTCGCTCAACTGGGTGAATATCGTTTCGACCGATTGCTCGCCATCAATCACAACCAGTCGCCCGCTGGAACTGTAGTAATCAAACAGCGGCATGGTTGACTCAACGTATGCCTCCAATCGCTTCCCTACCGTATCGGCGTTGTCATCCACCCGCTCTGTCAAAGCCGCGCCTTCCACATCGCAAATTCCTTCTGTCTTGGGAGGTAAAAGTGAATGTTGTAAATCTCTCCGCATACCTGACAGAGACGGCGGCCTGTGAGTCGCTTCAACAAGACTTCCTGATGAACAGTTACACGCACCAGCAGAATTTTATGCGCTTGCCGCTTTGCTAAATCTTCAAGTAATTCAGCTTGCCGCAAGGTGCGCGGAAATCCGTCCAGAATATATCCGCTTGCGCAATCGGCCCGCAGCC
>JANNUY010000818.1:0-3071 GCA_031414155.1 Acidobacteriota bacterium | reverse complement strand
TGCGCGCGAAGCTGCAAACGAAAACTGACAAAACCAAAATGACGCCCGGCGTCATCACGTTTTATTGGGGCATCAAAGGCGAAGTCGCCAACCTCGGACATCACACGATTTTCCTGCCGAATGATTACGCCGGAGCTTTCGACGATCTGTTCAAACACAAACGCATTCCGATGAATCTGCCGTTTTACGTTTCCGCTCCGTCGCAAACGGACGCGAGCCTCGCACCGCCGGGCGATACGGCAATGTTCGTACTCGTGCCGACGCCGTTGCTTGACGAACTCGAAGGCATTGACTGGGCGGTGACGGTGAAAGCAATTAAGCAGCAAGTGCTAGAACGCCTCTGGCAACACAACGTAGACCTCGACCCCGAACGCATCACCACCGAAGAAGTTTTCACGCCCGCTGACTGGCGCGACAAATTCGGTTTGTACAACGGCTCCGCATTTGGGGCGGCGCATACGCTGTTTCAAGTCGGCCCTTTTCGTGAGCGTAACTATTCATCTGAAGTGAAAGGCTTGTTCTATACGGGAGCCAGCACGACGCCCGGCACTGGCATGCCGATGGTGTTGTTGAGCGGCAAACTCACCGCAGAAAGAATTGCGGATTGCAGATTGCGGATTGCGGATTAACTCCCAATCCGCAATCCGCAATCCGCAATCCGCAATCAAATGTTTGTTCATCGTTACGGCACAGGTTCGCGCATCTTTTTTGGCTTGCACGGTTGGAGCGGCACGCACCAGACGTTTGCGCCGTTCGCACAGCACTTGCCGAATGACGTGAGTCTGTACGCAGTGGATTTGCCTGCGTCGGGACAGTCGCCGGGTCCGGCGCAATGGTCGCTCGACTGGTTTGAAAAGGCGTTAGGCGAAGTCATGGCGAGTCTGCCAGCGCCAGGGTTCACGCTGGTCGGCAATTGCAGCGGCGCGCTGTTGGGTTTGCTCGGTGCGTCGAGCGTGATGCCGCGCATTGAACGTTTCGTGTTGCTTGATCCGTTCGCCTATATGCCGTGGTATTTTCGTCTGTTCACCGATGTGCCGGTGTTGGGGCAGGTGGCTTATTACAGCAGCTTTGCGAATCCGTTGGGACGGTGGCTGACGAATTTGTCGTTGGCAAAACATCGGCAAGGCGAAACTGATTTGACCGGATCGTTTGAGCGCGTAAATCACGCAGCGGCGCTGCGATACCTGAAACTGTTCAACGAACTTGGCAGTATCGAACGCTTCAGTTCGTTGAACGCGCCGACCGATATTTTTTATGGCGCGCGTACTTTTGCCGCCGTGAAATCGTCGGTCACGATGTGGCAAAGCCTGTGGCCGCACGCCGATGCAAAGGCCGTTGATGCGGGGCATTTGCCGATTGTCGAAGCGACGGCGCAGTTAAGCCGGCTGATCTTTCGCCACGCCTGAGTTATGAAAATTTCGTTGCAACAATTCATCTCTGAACATCGCCAGCCGCTCGAAACGGCGCTGGCCGAAGCCTTGCCGTTGAGCCAGCAACCGCACGCGCGCCGCTTGAATGAAGCCTTGCGCGACTCGTTGTTTCCAGGCGGCAAGCGTTGGCGTCCGGTGCTGACGTTGATCGGCGCGCGCTTGTGCGGCGGATTGTTCACCGATGCTTTGCCAGCCGCCTGCGCGATGGAATTTTTGCATACGAGTTCGCTCATCATTGACGACCTGCCCGCGATGGATGATGCCGACACGCGCCGCAATCGCGCAGCCTTGCATCGCGCGCACGGCGAAGACGTGGCGACGCTGGCGGCGTTGGCGTTGATGAATGCTTCTTATGCGTTGCTTGCACGCGGGGCGCGCGCCAACGGCCAGATTGATAGCGGGTTGTCGCTGATTGAAGACGCTACGCGTTGCATCGGCAGTGACGGCATGATCGGCGGCCAAATGGTAGACCTCGAACTGAAAGACAGCGCGCAAGGTTTTGCGGCGCTCGCCAGCCGCAATCTCAAAACTACGGCGTTGCTCGAACTCACTATGACTGCCGGAGCGCGTTCGATTGGTGCGACAGAGGCCGACCTCGCGGCCTTGCGTCAATTCGGCGAAGCCCTCGGCATGGCCTATCAAATTTGTGACGATTTGCTCGACGAACTCGGCGACAGCCAGCAAATAGGTAAGCCCACGCGACAAGATGCGCGGCACGCGCGGGCTTCTTGTGTCAAAGACCTGGGCATCGTCCGCGCGCATCAATCGGCGCGGCAATGGGTTGAGCAAGGCGCGCTGATCTTGCGTCGCCAGTTCACCACACAACCTGAAACCGAATGGCTGATCGAAGCTGCCGCGCAAATCGTCAAAACCGTCGAACCCAAACTCTTGCCGTTGCCCAACCCCACGCGCGCTTTGCTGCCTTGCGCGCGCGAAGCGGCACTGGCGCTGGCGTAAAAAAGGAGCAACGATTGGACGCTTCGATCATCATTGCGGCCTTGGCGCTGTTGCTGTTCGGCATCACGCTTGCCAACGTGTTGTGCTGGCCGCGCCTCCGAGAGGTAGGGCAGGTTATTAATCTGCCCTACCTCTCAGTGCTGATTCCCGCCCGCAACGAAGAAGCCAACTTAGCAGCCTGTCTCGACGCTGTTTTATCGCAAGGTGAACTCATTCAAGAGATTTTGATTTACGACGATCACTCGACCGACGGCACGCGCGCAATTATCGAACGCTATGCCGTACGCGATGCGCGCGTTCGTTTGGTTGCGTCTCAACCGCTTGCCGACGGCTGGTGCGGAAAGAACTTTGCTTGCGCACAACTCGCCGCCGCCGCAATGCAACCTTACTTGCTTTTCATTGATGCCGATGCGCGCTTGCTGCCCAACGCCGCCGCGCGGATGGCGGATGAAATGCAGCGCCGAAACCTCACGTTGCTCTCGTGTTGGCCGGGGCTTGAGATGCACAGCTTCGCCGAACGCGCGCTGATGCCGTTGTTGAACGCGGTGGTGTTTTCTACGTTTCCCGGCGTGTTGTCGTTGCTGTTCAAAACCGGTTTTCCTTCGCTGGGCTTGGCGCACGGCGCGTGTATGATGTTTGAACGTGCGGCTTACGAACGCCTCGGCGGACACGCCTCCGTCAAAG
>JANNUY010000817.1:0-2465 GCA_031414155.1 Acidobacteriota bacterium | reverse complement strand
CGCGTTCGTCGCGTGGGGAGCCAAAGCCGTTGGCCCCGATGGCGCAACGCTCGATCAGATGGCGCTCACCAAATATCCGCAGGTCGCCGCGATCAATCACGTACACACCGCTGGCAATTCGAGCGGCATTGTTGATGGCGCGGCGGCGGTGCTGGTCGCGTCAGAAGATTACGTCAAAGCACACGGCCTCAAGCCGCGCGCGCGCATTGTGGCGATGGCGACTGCCGGAGCCGAGCCGGTGATTATGCTGACCGCGCCTACGCCCGCCGCACAGAAAGCCCTCGCGCAACGCAAGATGACGCCCGCCGACATTGACCTCTGGGAAATCAACGAAGCCTTCGCCGTTGTGCCGTTGCAAACCATGCGCAACCTCGGCGTTGACCCTGACCGCGTGAACGTCAACGGCGGAGCCATCGCGCTCGGCCATCCGCTGGGCGCGACAGGCGCAATCATTTTGGGCACGGCGCTGGATGAACTTGAACGGCGCGGACTTGGTACGGCGTTGATTACGTTGTGCATTGGCGGCGGGCAAGCGGTGGCAACCATCATTGAGCGCGTCTAGCCTGGGAGCGCCCGCATCCAAACAGCATTTGGGCGGGCTGTAAAAGAAGCCGCGCAGCGTTCCTTCTTCCAGTCTTTCGCATTACAAACAATCCAGAAAAAGGAAGGCTTCGCCGCTTTTCTTACAGCCCGCAGGATGCGGGCGCACCCAGGCTATGCAACTTGCTGACTTATTCAACCTTTCACTCATCGGACGCGCTTCGTCTGAAGCCGTCGCATTCGATCAAGCCGACGGTACGATTGCGACGCTCACGTTCGGCGAACTCGACGCGCGCAGCAATCGCCTCGCGCGTTTGCTCATCTCTCGCGGCGTCGTGCGCAGCGACCGGCTTTGCTTCTTTCTGCCCAATCGCATCGAGTTCGTTGATCTCTTTCTCGCTTGCGTCAAAGCGGGCGTGATTGTCGTACCGATTAACGTGCTTTACCGCGAACGCGAGATCAGCCACATCGTCGCGGATGCCGAACCGCGCGCTGTCGTGACGACCAAAGAACTCGCGCCTTTTGTGACGGAAGGTGTTGATGTTTGGGATATTGACGAATTGAGCGAAGCCGCTGCAACGCAAAGCGACGAAGCCTTTCGTTTGCCGCTCGAAGGCGAGACGGCGGCGGCGATTGTTTATACCTCTGGCACGACGGGGCGCGCGAAAGGCGCGCTGCTTACGCACAACAATTTCATCACCAACGCGACGAACATCGTGACGTGCTGGCGCATCAGCGAAGCAGATCGTTACCTCGCCGCGCTGCCGCTCTTTCACGTACACGGCCTCGGCAATGGCATTCACGCGTGGCTGATGAGCGGTTGCCGCATGCGTTTGGTCGAACGTTTTGACATTCAACGCGCGGTGAAATGGTTTGAGGAATTTCAGCCTACGTTAGTGTTTGGCGTGCCGACGATTTATGTGCGCTTGCTCGAATTGCCTGACGCGCAAGCGCAACACATAGGCGAACGCATGCGGTTGTTCGTATGCGGATCAGCGCCGCTACCTGCCCACATACTCGAACAGTTTCAAACCAAATTCGGTCACAGGATTTTGGAGCGCTACGGCATGAGCGAGACGCTGATGAACCTGAGCAATCCTTATGAAGGAGTACGGCGTGCGGGTTCGGTGGGCTTCCCGATGCCCGGCATATCAGTGCGCATTCTCAACGCCGAAGGTCAGCCCGTGAATGACGGCGAGACGGGCGAGCTTTACGTGCGCGGGCCGAATGTTTGCGCGGGTTATTGGCGACGGCCTGACGCGACGGCTGAATCTTTTAAAGTAACAGCCGAGGGCAAGGCTGAATCCGACGGCGTTTGGTTTCGTACGGGCGATTTGGGTGAACGCGCAGCGGATGGTTACATTACGTTGCGCGGACGCGGTTCTGATTTGATTATTTCGGGTGGCTTCAACATCTATCCGCGCGAGATCGAAGACGTTTTGCTCGACCAGCCCGGCATCCGTGAAGCCGTCGTCATTGGCGTCAGCGACGAACGGCGCGGCGAATTGCCGGTGGCTTACGTTGTGGTAGACGAGTCGTTCGATGAAGTGAAAACTACGGAAGCCTGTCGCCGTTTGTTGGCTTCGTTCAAAGTGCCGCGCGCGTTTGTGCGCGTCGCCAGCCTGCCGCGCACCGCGTTAGGCAAAATCCAAAAACATCTTTTGCCGCCGTGGAAATCATAAATAGGCTTAACCTTAAGCGATGAAAAGAGAGTACGGAACAAACGAAAATAACGAAACAAACGGAAAAACCAAAACCGATTAAATCTTTCGTCTGTTCCGATATTTCCGATATTTCCGTATTCTCAAAAAATATCCCAAATGAATGCTGCTCTCGTGTCAGTGCTGGCGTTGCTTTTTGCCATCGTGCTTTCGATGGTGTCGCGCATCAACATTGGTCTCGTCGCCTTCGCGCTCGCGTGGCTG
>JANNUY010000816.1:0-6443 GCA_031414155.1 Acidobacteriota bacterium | reverse complement strand
GCGGCAAAAGCAGAAGCAGTGTTCGCCGCATTCAACGCGAGCGGTTCGGCATAAATGAAATCATCGGTCGCCACTTGATCGGTGTATTGCAACGCATTCACGCTCACGTCGGCTTGCCCGGCGGTGACTTGCCCATTGTTGAAATTGAAAACCTGCGCCTGTCCCATCGTGATAACGACGCGCGTCACGATAGGCGCATTGAAAAGCACGCCTAAGAATTGCGCCTGCCCGCTAGGGCCGACCGGAACGAACCATTTGCCCAAACTGACTGCGCCGTTGAAATACTCGATGCTCGAAGCGTTGGCCTGTTCGACATCGAGGAAGATCGCGCCGAATCCGCGCGTCGCCGCAGCCACGGGCGCGGTCGCAGGCGCGCTCGCCAACACAAACCGCGTTTCAATCTTGTTGCTGTTAAACGAAACAAAAGTATTGGCCGTGCTGAACGCGGGAAACTGATTCGCTACGCCCGCATTGGCACTGGCAAAACCGTCGTTGCTCACGGCAAAAATTTCTTTGAAAGCGACACCGCGCGCCTGAAAGCGATTGACCGGAATGCCCGTGATCTTATTCGCCACAATGGTCGTCGTGTTGCCGTTGAAATCAGCGCCATCCAATCGCACTGCGTCCCAGTTGATTTCGCGCCGCCCACTGGCTTGCGCGGTGGGCGTGAGCGAATTGTCGGCTCCGCCAATAGCCGTACGGAAAGCGCCGAATGCCGTCGTCGTATCAGAGGTGTTGGCGCCGGTAAAAACTTGCTGTCCCCAGGCCGGGATAGCCATCAGCATCAATACGCTCAATATGAATGTCGTTTTGTAACCCGTTTTTTGATTTATTTGTGCGACGCTGCCAGCCAGCCGCCACGCCATTTGCTTAAACCTTTTCAGTTGGTCTCGCATAGAAATTGCTCCTCGTAATGAAGGGATACTTGATGAACTCGCTACGCATACCAGCTCACCGTAGCTCGTTATCGTTCTGATTGTTTTGAGGAACTCACTCTCGCTCCAGGCGGTCGGCAAAGTCTTGAATGGCCTTTGAATTTTTTTTGAAAGATTTTTGAATGCAGGCCAAAGCCGTGAGATTACCCGCCCAACAGTTTCTCGCGTTTTATTTTCTCAGGCCGCCTGCAAGCCCTTGCACTCAAGCCGTTCTTCGGTCGCTGCGGATGATCGCTCACTGACCTAGGCCGCCCCACGAAAAGCAGCGGCACATCAAAACTACAACCCGTTTTCAACTCAGGAGGAATCTTATGTCGAAGTGTATTCACACCTTCGTGTTGGCCTTCGCGTGCGCAGCCAACCTCACGCTTTCGCTTTACGCGCAAACCGATAACAGTTCGCTGCCCTTGCGCCGTGTCACGCTTTACAAACACGGCGTTGGCTATTTTGAACGGCAAGGCCAAGTCACCGACAACCAGACGATCACGTTTCTATTCGACGCCGGACAGATGAACGACGTATTGAAATCACTGGTCGTACTCGATCTCGGACGCGGCGCAACCGCCGGCAAAATCACGGGCGTGACTTATGACTCGACCAAGCCGCTCGACAAGCGGCTCGAAGAATTCGGCCTCACGCTCGACAACTCAAACAGCGCCGGACTCACCGCGCTCATCGGCCAACTCAAAGGCGCGAAGGTCGAATTACGCACGACCGCCAATGCTGACAAGGCTACGAACGGAACCATCGTCGGCATAGAGAAACGATTCAAAACGCAAGGCAACGAACGCCCCAACGAACGCATTGAAGCGCAGGAACTCGTACTCATCGGCGCGCAAGGCGAACTGTTCAGCGTCGCGTTCGATCAATTGCGTTCGATTCGCTTGCTCGACAACCGGCTGCGCAACGACCTCGAACAATATCTCGGCATCCTGCAATCCACGCTGCAAAAGAATCTGCGGCGCTTGAATATCGCTACGCAGGGGCAAGGCACACGCGACCTGTTTGTGAGTTACGTCGTCGAAGCGCCCATCTGGAAAACCACTTATCGTGTCGTGCTAGACAAAGCCGCCAAGCCCTTCCTGCAAGGCTGGGCCGTCGTTGACAACGTGCAAGAAGAAGACTGGACGAACGTCTCGCTCTCGTTGATTGCCGGAGCGCCCGTGTCCTTCATTCAAGACTTGCAACAACCGCGTTACAAACAACGGCCTGTAGTTGGTTTGCCGGAAGATGTTTCGATTACGCCGACTGTGCCAGAAGCCTCGTTTGGTAAAGAGATAAAACTATCAGCGAACGGCGGTTCGCTGCGCGGCGTCGTGACCGATAGCAACGGCGCGATCATACCCAATGCCACAGTGAAGCTGCGCCAAATCGGAACCAACGCAGAAATCACAACGAGTTCCAATGCCAACGGTGAATATCGTTTCAGCGGCTTGCCCTCTGGCATTTATGCGGCAACCGTTGCAGCCACTGGCTTCAAAATTCTGGCGATGAATGGCATCAACGTCTCATCCGCCCGAACCATCAAAAACGACTTTTCTCTCAATGTGGGGCAAGTATCCGAAACCGTAGAAATTCGCGCCGACGTTCCCGCGCTCAGAATGGAATCAAGCAGCATGGGTTACGTCAGCAAAGCCAGTGCGATGCGCGACGAAGAATCCGGCATCAAGGTTGACGTAAACACGCAAGACATCGGTGAACTGTTTGAATACCGCATCGCTACGCCGGTCACGATTCAGCGCAATAGTTCGGCGCTGATTCCTATCATCCAAAGCGCCATCGAGGGCGAGCAGGTTTCGCTTTATAACCAAGCCACGCAAGCGAGCCATCCGATGAGTGCCTTTTATTTGCATAATACGACCGGCCTCACGCTCGAAAGCGGCCCGCTCACGATGATCGAAAACGACACTTACGCGGGCGAAGCGCTCACCGGTCGCATCAAGCCGAACGAGAAACGCTTCATCACCTACGCCGTAGACCTCGGCTGCCGCGTCAGCGTCAAAACCGAAGAAACCGACGGCAAACCCTTTCTCGCTGAAATCCGCGACAGCCAATTCCGGCTGCATTATCGCCAAAGCAAGACTACGACCTATTCGTTCACGAACCTAAGCGACAAAGCCAAGACGATCTATCTCGAACATCCATACGACAAAGACGAAAAGTGGCGACTCATCAAAACGCTCAAGCCGCTTGAAACGACTGAGAGCTTTTACCGGTTCAAAGTCACCGTCGCCGCCAACAGCACCGCGCAATTCCCCGTCACCGAAGAACTGCCCGACGTGAATACGACTGCCATCTCGAATCTGACTTCCGAACAATTTACGCTATGGATTAAGGAAGGATACCTGACGACTGACAGCAAACAGGCGCTTGAAGCGATCTTCACGCTCAAGGCCAAAATCAATAATCTCGGACGCGAATTGAAAACGCTCAGAGCCAACCTCGCCGCGATCACGCAAGACCAGTCGCGCTTGCGCGAAAACCTGCGCGCGCTCGGCAAGACCGAAGAAGAAAAACAACTGTTGCAACGTTACGTCGCGCGCCTCACGCAAGGCGAAGACCAACTCGACAAACTAAGCGTCGAAGAAAAGCGGCTGGACGAAGAACACACGGCTACGCAAAAACAGATCAACGAACGCCTGGAAAAGCTGGCAATGGAATTGCGGCTAAAGTGAGGGCAACGTCGTAGTTCCACTTCTAGGTGGAATGTCTTGCGCAATCACGACAATCCGCCTGGAAGACGAGACTACGAACTCTTGTTAGCGGTTTTCTGATGCTTGCCAAGCAACGTTGCACGCGCGTAAGATACGACCTGCATAACGGTCACGAACCCCTTTTGTTGAATCGTTGTTGCCTTCCCAATCGTCACCAATAGTTCGCAAGCAATGGCAAAGACGCGCGTCGAGATCATCAGCAAGAATGATTACTGGTTGAACGCCATCTTCGTTGAGTGGGATTACCAATACCCCGAACGCAAGCTGGAACATCAACAGGGTCGTTATTACGTGATCGAAGCCGAGTGGCTGAATGATTTGCAAACCGTAGCGCAGCAATGTTTCGGTGAAGCCTTGCCTGCGCCGCACGATCCGGGTCGTAGGCAGTTATTCCGCCGCTTGTTTGCGGTTAACCACTAATTTCTTTTCAGGGGATTTTGCAAACACTATGAAACAGTTGTTCAAACTCGCAGTTGCCGCCGTTCTTTTCGCGGGTGTCGTAGGCACGACGCTCACCACCCAAGCCTATCCGCCCTTCGTCAAGAAGGCCGCCAAGTTCGGCGCGAAGGATTGCACTTTCTGCCACACCAAAGCCGAAGGCGGCGAGGGCTGGAACAAACGCGGCGACTGGCTGATCGCCGAAAAAGGCAAACGCAAAGCCGACGCCATTGATGCTGAATGGCTCGCCGATTACAAAGAAGCAAAGTAAACGAAGCATGTAGTCCCGCCTTCAGGCGGAATGTCGTGATTACCAAGACATTTCGCCTGCGAGGCGACACTACGAACTTTTAAGGAGAACGCCGCAATGTCAGATCAAACCAACGTAACCCGTCGCGATGCTTTGAAAGGCTTGGCTATCGGAGCCAGCCTGCCGATTCTGGGGCAAACCGTGCGCGCCGAAGATCACGACCACACCAAACACGGAGCGCCGGGTAAGCAGGCCGCTGCCGCTGGCAAACCCAAATTTTTCAACGCTGACCAGATGGCGCTCATTGGCGTAATCTCTGAACATATCATTCCGACTGACGCCAATTCACCCGGCGCAGTCGCCGCTGAAGTGCCGCAATTCATTGACCTGATGATTAACGAATCGCCCGCCGAGACTAAAAAGAGTTGGCAAGACGGACTCAGCGCCGTTGACAAAATGAGCCAAGCGAAATTCAACGCGGCTTATGTCAAAGCGACCAAAGACCAACAAATCGCGCTGCTCACCGAAATCAGCAAGAACGAAATGAAGCCGGCGACGGCAGAAGAACGCTTCTTCAAAACCATCAAGAACATGACGATTGACGGCTATTACACGTCGAAAATCGGCATCCATCAGGAATTGAAATACAAGGGCAACACTTATCTGAAAGAGTTCAAGGGTTGCACGCATCCTGAACATCAGAGCTAAGTCCTTTTGAGAAGTTGAAACATCACGACTGGCCTAAGTTTTATCTTGAAACTTAGGCCAGCTTGCATGGAAGCCGCTGATCATGTGATTTCATCGCACGCCTTGCCACGCTTTGCCGTACTTCCTGCACACATAACCATTCGTCGCGCATTCGCACTGCGGCATGATTCATTTCTTCGGAGAACCACATTTATGAAATCCGCCAAACCAACGCCCAAACCTACTGCCTTATTGATCGCTACGAAAAAAGGCGCATTCATTTTGAAAACCGATGACAAACGCCGTAAGTGGTCAATCAACGGCCCGCACCTGCTCGGCAACATCGTGCATCACCTGATGCTCGACCCACGCGATGGCAAGACGTTGTTGATGGCCGCGAAGACCGGACATCTCGGCCCGACGGTGTTTCGTTCGAACAATGGCGGTAAGAAGTGGAAAGAAGCTTCGCGTCCGCCCGCCTTCGCCAAAGCGCCCGAGGGAACCACAGGCTTAACCGTAGATCACACTTTCTGGCTCACGCCCGGTCACGCGAGCGAACCGAAAGTTTGGTACGCGGGCACTTCGCCGCAAGGGTTGTTTCGTTCAGAGGATGGCGGCGATACGTGGGCGTCGGTGGATGGGTTTAACTTGAATCCGATGCGCGACAAGTGGTGTACGGGCGATGGCACGCCCGACGGGACAAAACTGCATTCGATTATTGTAGACCCGCGCGATGCCAATCACCTTTACCTGAGTATGTCAGGTGGCGGTACGTTTGAGAGCGCAGACAAAGGCGCTTCGTGGCGTCCGCTCAACGCGGGCGTCGAAGCGAATTTTTATCCCGATCCTTATCCCGAATACGGCCACGATCCGCATTGCGTAAGAATGCATCCGCTCTCGCCCGACGTGCTTTATCAACAAAACCATTGCGGCATTTATCGTCTTGATCGGAGCGACAAAACGAACCCTGACCGCTGGACGCGCATCGGCCTGAAGATGCCGAAATCCGTCGGTGACATAGGCTTTCCAATGACGCTGCATCCGCGCGACCCGCAAACGGCGTGGGTCTTTCCGATGGACGGCACGCAGGTCTGGCCGCGCACTTCGCCGGGTGGCAAGCCCGCTGCTTATGTCACGCGCAACGGCGGCAAGACGTGGCAACGGCAAGACAACGGACTGCCTGCGTCGCAAGCCTGGTTCACTGTGTTTCGTCAGGCGATGACGGCGGATGCGCATAATCCGGTCGGTTTGTATTTCGGGACGACAACGGGCGAAGTCTGGGCCAGCGTTAACGAAGGCGAAAAGTGGTCGTGCATCGCGCAACACCTGCCGCACATTTATGCGGTTGAAGCGGTTGAGATGAAGTGAGTTGCCGTGTAAGTAACCCGCGCGTGAGCAAGGGCTGCCTCAAGGATGTAC
>JANNUY010000815.1:0-2294 GCA_031414155.1 Acidobacteriota bacterium | reverse complement strand
GACAACACCTATGGCATCCTTTAACAAAATCACTATCGTCGGTTATTTGGGACGCGATCCCGAAATCCGATATACCCCAGCGGGCGACGCGGTTTGCTCGTTCTCGGTCGCAACGACTGAAAAGAAAGGCGGACAAGGCGGCGAAGGCCAGGACGTTACCACTTGGTTTCGCATCACGACGTGGCGGCGGCAGGCCGAAGTCGCCAACCAATATCTAAGCAAAGGCAAACAGGTTTACATCGAAGGCCGCTTGCGCACGAATGAATACACCGACCGCGACGGCAACAAGCGGACTTCGCTGGAAGTGACCGCCACCGACATGCAATTCCTCGGCGGCCCTCGCGATGGCGAAGGTGGTGGAGATGGCGGCGGCAATGCCCCGCGCCCGTCACCGGCTGGGCGTCCGGCGGGTCAACAATCTTCTGCCCCGCCAATGGATGAGGGCGGCGTGCAGGATAGCGATATTCCTTTTTAGTCCACCTCAAGTTTTACCTTAACGACAAAAGGCGAATGAGAAGACTTCTCATTCGCCTTTTGCTTTTTCCTGCAAACTATTCTTAGCAAGCTAGTTAGGCGCTACGTCGGCAAGCCGACTACTCTTCGTAATCACCCATCGCCCTAAACTTCTGGTAACGGGCTTCGAGCCGCTCGCTCTCGCTCAAAGCTGCCGATTTCGCCAGCGCAACCTGAAACGAAACGCCTAATAATTCCGCCGCTTTGTCCCAATCTTCGTGCGCACCGCCTTCGGGTTCGGGGATGATGCTATCTACGATGCCGAGGTCTAGAAGTTCAGCAGCGGTGACGCGCATGTTCTCTGCCGCCTTGCTCGCCATCGCTGCATCCTTCCACAAAATCGCCGCGCAGCCTTCCGGCGTAATCACCGAATACACCGCGTTTTCCATCATATTCACGGTGTCGCCCACGCCAATAGCGAGCGCGCCGCCTGAGCCGCCTTCGCCCGTGACCGTGACAATGATGGGTACGCGCAGCCGCGCCATTTCGCGCAGGTTATACGCGATGGCTTCGGCCTGTCCGCGCTCTTCGGCGTCAATCCCCGGATAAGCCCCCGGCGTATCAATCAACGTAAAAACCGGGCGATTGAATTTCTCAGCCAATTGCATCACGCGTAGCGCCTTGCGATAGCCTTCCGGTTTCGGCATTCCGAAATTGCGCAGTTGGCGTTCGCGCATATTGCGGCCTTTCTGGTGGCCTACGACGGCGACGGGCTGGCCGTTGAATTGCGCGAAACCCGCCACAATCGCCGCGTCATCCATAAAACCACGGTCGCCATGCAACTCTTCAAAATCAGTGAACAGCCGTTCGATGTAATCCAGCGTATAAGGCCGCCGGTCGTGCCGCGCCAGCTTGACGCGATCCATTGGTGAAAGGGGTGGGGTAATTTCGCCAGTTGCGGCGGGTTCGTTTTTGACTAATTCCATCGTTCCTACTTTCAAATGAATTAGCCACGGGGAACACGGGGATGAAGGGGATATTCAAATTTTGAATGTTCCCTGTTTTCCCCGTGTTCCCCGTGGCGAGTTTTCAAGATTTCAATTCAACCTGCCATTCCGTGCAGATGTCTTTCATGCCGTCCATCAGTTGCGGCGTAACCTTTACGCGCAAGAACTGATTCGGCGTCACACGTACCACTTGCGCATCAGCCGTCAGCACATCAAAAAATATCTGCGTATGTCCGTCATTCGCGGTCAGCAATTCGCCCAGTTTTTCGAGCCGCGCGGCGTTGACGGAGGCTTCGGGCAGGTTCAGCACCAGACCGCGAGCCGAACTTGTATGCGCGCTTTCGAGGCCTAAGATTTCTGACGCGATGATCGAAGCCTGCCCTTCGTCAGAAAGTTCGAGTTTGCCTTTGATCAACACGGCGTGGTCAGCTTCGAGCAGTTGTTTGCTGCGGTTATAAGTCTCAGGCCAGCAAACGATTTTAACCGAACCGAATTGGTCTTCGAGCCGAAACAGCGCGAACTTATCGCCCTTTTTCGTAATCTTCGTCGCCAGTTCGACAATCAGCCCGCCCATCGCAACTTGTGCGCCGTCTTCCTGTTCTGCGAAGTTGCCCGCGTCTATCGTAGCCAGCGCGCGCAGCGATTCAGCGAATTCTTCTAACGGATGTCCGCTGACGTAAAAGCCGAGCGCGTCTTTTTCCTGCGCAAGCGTTTCTTTGCGCGACCACGGTTTGAGGTGGGGCAGCGTCGGCTCGTCCGTTTGCCCCGTAGTTTCAGCAAAGGCCGCAAACAAATCCGTCTGGCCGGATTCCCTGTCGCGTTGTGATTTTGCGC
>JANNUY010000814.1:0-1551 GCA_031414155.1 Acidobacteriota bacterium | reverse complement strand
GGGCGTCAATTTCGGCAGCGCCAATGTGCGTTACCTGCCCAAGCCGCGCATTGCGTTGGCTTACAACACACCGGCCAATGTGAGTTCGACGGGTTGGACGCGCTACATGGTCGAACAACGTTACGGCTATCCCGTCACGGCGATTCGCGCTGATATGCTGCGCACGGCGGACTTGAGCAAATATAACGTGCTGATTTTGCCGAGCGGCAATTACGCCAGCGCGTTCAGCGATGTCGCCAAGTTGCGCGAATGGATTCAGGCGGGCGGTACGTTGGTTACGTTAGGCGCGGCTTCGGCGTGGCTGACGGATGAGAAGGTCGGCCTGTTGCCCGGCAAACTTGAGAAGCGCGAGAAAGCTGACGCGGCGAAAGACGCGAGTAAAGATCAAAGCAAAGACGCCGCGAAAACAGAAGCGAAACCTGAAGCTGCGCCCGCTTCAAAAGACCCTGCGGTCATCATCGCCAAAGCGACTGATCCGGCGGAAGAGTCCGTCAGCAGTACGCCGGGCGCGATCTTGCGCGTCAATCTTGATCGCGGACATTGGCTTGCGTTTGGCTACGGAGAATTCACGACCGCGATGGTAGACAGCAACCGCATCTTCCCGCTCGTCAAACTCGACCGTGGCACTAACGTAGGCGTTTACGCGCCCGAAGATAAATTTTTGGTGAGTGGCTTTATGTTCGACGACGCGCGCCGCCAGTTGCCCAACAAGGCTTACCTGATGCATGTGCCCACCGGACGCGGCCACGTCATCGCCTTTGCTGAAGACCCTAACTATCGCGCGTTTATGGACGGGCTGAATGTGATGATGATGAATGCGGTGTTTTTGTCGGCGGGGCATTGAGACAACTTTTAATTTGACCACGAGGGAATTGATGAAACGCCTCTTGCAAGAACTCACCTTTCCGTTGATTGCCGTACTCGCCGCCTTTGTCATTGGCGGCTTGGTCGTACTGGCGATTGGCGACAATCCGTTCACGGTCTATCGCATCATGTTGTCTTCGGCGTTTGGGTTTTATGACGCGCTGGGCAATTTCACGTGGGACAACTGGGGGTATACGTTGTTTTATGCGACGCCGCTGATTTTCACCGGTCTGGCCGTAGCCCTCGCCTTTCAATGCGGCCTGCTCAACATCGGCGCGGAAGGCCAACTTTACGTCGCCGCCTTTGCCGCCGCGTGGGTAGGCATCACGTTCAAATCGCTGCCCGCCGTCGTACTCGTACCGTTTTGCATGATCGCCGCGATGTTGATGGGAGCCTTGTGGGGCGGCATCCCCGGCTTGCTAAAGGCGCGTTTCGGTTCGCACGAAGTGATCAACACGATCATGCTGAATTTCATTGCGGTGGGCTTGGTGAGTTGGCTGACGCAAGCGTATTACAAAACGCCCGGCGACCCGATCATGCAAACCGTACCGATTGCCGACCAAGCCCATCTCGCGCGGTTGCATACGTTCCTGCCCGCTTTCCCCGCGCGCATTCCATTGAATCTGGCTTTCTTGCTAGCCTTGCTCGCCGCGTTTTTAGTTTGGCTGTTTTTGTGGCGGACGAAGT
>JANNUY010000813.1:0-7116 GCA_031414155.1 Acidobacteriota bacterium | reverse complement strand
ATCACAGCCCGTGTGCGTGCACACCGCCGAAAACGCCACAACGCCCTGCGCCGCACGCGCTTTGGTGTCAGCCTTGATTTGCGCCTCGTCCAGCCGCACCAACAGAATCTGATTCAACCGCGAGCCATCGCGCACCGTGCCGCTGGCGGGGTCTTGCGGCATCACCGTAATGGGCGGCGCACCCGTTTTCAAATCTTCGAGCTTGACGACGCCTTCGGTTACTCGTCCCCCCCCAGCGACCTCGAGGTCGAGTTCGATGCTATGCCACCAGCCGCTGAGCGAAAGCTGCTTCAGGTAATTTTCAGAAAGGCGATCAATGGCGGACTCGATAGCTTGCTGATCTGACATGAATTTTCCTCTTGAAATGGGCTACGACTCGAAACGAAAACTCCACACCGTCACGCCAAGCAGAATGAGTGCCGTGATGAGGCTCACAATGGCTCCGGTTTTGACGCTCGGCGGACGATAAAAAAACTCGACGCGGTGTTTGCCAGCCTTAAGCCGCACGCCGCACAACATGTAATTCACGCGCTGCCACGAACCCCATTGCCCATCTATTTTTACCTGCCAACCGGGATAAGCCATTTCGCTAATGACCAATAAAGACGGGAGCGCCGCGTCGGTGTCAATTAACAAACGTCCGGCTTGTCGCTGAACGATTTTGGCGCTATCGGCGGCGAACGGTTCTGCTGAGGGCACGAAATCGGCAAAGCCATAACTCGTTTCAGAAATTGCCACGCGACGCGGATCAAATGCACGACCTTGTTCGTCTTTCAGTTGGCCGCGCAGTCGTTGCAATTGCTGATACCAGTCCGTCACGACTTGCACTTCGCCGACGAGCCACACGCGCGGCTGGGCACGCAGGTTTTCATAGACCTGATGCGCTTCGTACCACGGCACGCGGCTGGCGTTCGTCACCGGACGCCAACGCGCTGTGTCGTTCAGCGCGGCGTTGACGTTGGCGGGTTGCGAGGCCAGATAGCCCGGCGGCAAGGTCACGTAACGCACGTTGAGCAAATCCAGCGTCGTGTCTGCGGGCAAGAGCAGTGTTTGGGAAAAGCTGCGACCGGCTTCGTCAATGCGCGTGAACGTTTTGTAACGCGTGTTCAACAGCGGGTCGTAACCCGTGATGAATTCGTGGCCGTAGCCCCAATACGGATTGAACTCGCTTCCGCCCGGCGGCAACATCTGATGCCAACGCCCGCCCCCTTCGTCTGGCGTTTGAACCGCTGCGCCTTTGCCCAATCGTTCGGTCAATTGCTTTTCATTGCTGCTCATTGGCGCGAAGTGCGCGTAAAGCTGAAGGTCGAACAGCAAGGCCAACAGCAACCCGGCGTAACGGCGTTGCGGCGCGCGAATGAACCAGGCGACGGCTAGGGCGGCGAGCGGTACGCACAACATCGGCACGAAAAACTCGGCTTGCGAAGCGCGTAAAAAATTAGGCGGCATCGTTTGCAAATCAGGCAGGGCGCGCAACCACGTCTGCACCAAGCCCGGACGCAGCCAGCCAAGCGCGCCGACAAGGAGCGTCAGCCCCGACAGCGCGATGCTTGTGCGCGTGAACCAGCGTCGCAATTCATCGCTAACACCATTCGTCAGGCCCCCATTCAAACAATGCTGCATCAGCCAGCCGCACAGCACGGCGATGGCGAAAATGACTTCGAGCCAATGGCGATTGGCGCTGCGCATCTGTCCCCAAATGGGTACGTGAAACAGCACGCGCGCCAACGGAGCGACATAACGTCCCAGCGCCAGCAATACGCCGACGAGAGCGACGACGCTCCAAAAGCGCATGAGGTGGCGGCGCAGCGCGTCATTGTCGTTACGCCAACGCCACGCTGCGACGTTGGCAACCAGTGCGAAACTCGCCGCCACGCCCCCCAGATAAATCGTAGGCTCAATGGCATGCCAATAAGGCCCCCAATAAGGCAGGTGATAAAAGCCGCGCCCCTGTCCGTGCAAAAACGGAAAGACTACGCCCAACAAAGAAACCGGATGCAGCGAGTTAAACGTGAATAGTTCGTAAGGCCATCCCTGCCGTATGGATTGCGAAGCCATTTCGGCGACGGGCAAAAGCTGTAGCGCCGCCAAACATAAGCCGCCGAAATAAAGGCAAAAGGCTTGCACCGCGAACCGCGCGTTCAACCGCAGCCATTCGCCCACACTGGCAACGCGCCACTGCATGCGCCATTGCATACGCCATTGCATACGCCATTGCATACGATAGACCGCGTAAGCCGCCGCCATCATCGCCGCGTAAAGAAACGGTTGCGGATGCGCCGCGAAAAGTTGCCACGCGACAAACAACGCGCCAAAGGCTGCGTCGCGCCAGCGTCGGTGTTGCGCGAGGCGTTCGAGAAAGAGGAAAACCCACGGCGTCAGTGCGACTACGTGAAAGATGCCGGGGTAAATGGTGCGCGCTACGATAAAGCCGCTCAGTCCGTAAATGATCGCTGCAAACACCGCCGCGCGACGGCCACACGCGAGTTGCCGCACGTAACCATACATTCCCAACAGCGCCAGACTGAATGTGAGTTGTTGCACGAGCGTGATCGTGCGTTCGCTGAGGCCGAACAGATAAAACCAGTTAAGCGGGTCGAGTACGCCCGCCTGCCATTGCCCGAACGACGGCATGCCGCCGAAAAGATATGGGTTCCACAGCGGCAACTGGCCTTGTTTTAGTTGATCGGCGACGAAGTGATAGGCGGGGTAAAACCAGAAGATTGCGTCGGCGTCAGCCAGCGTGAGCCAGCCCAATGTTTGACGCCAGAAAAACAGGAAGGGTAAGAAAAAAAGGAAAGCCACTGTCAACGCACTGGCCCAGCGCATTTGACGTTGCGGGCTGCTGTTAGTTGCCATTTGCATTCGGCTTGGCTCCCCTCCAGCCTGCGCCACGGGCCGGAGAATTTATTCCCAATTCACACGTTGCTCCGGTGGGCCTAAGTCAACGATACGGAAATATGAGCCTTCGTTCGACATGTAGATCGTCTTGAATTTCGTTTCGTTGCGATTCGGCGGTTGTGGGTAGACCAGAAACCAGGCCAGGTAGCGCACATTCATCTTTTTCCACACTTCCCAACGCATGCTAGGACGATCCCAATTCACCGCTTTATGGCCGGAATAAAGGTGGACGAGCGCCGGATTGCTCGAAACGATCACGTCGGTTTTGGCGGCTACCTGCTCAATTCGTTTGAGAACTTTTTCCGTTTCGATATATTTGCTTTCCCATTGCGTGCCGCCCGAAGCGCTCGTGAGAGCCGAACGAAAATTCCCATACAAATGCAGCCCCAAAACAACCACCAAGGCCATTCCCGCCCACGCCCACTCAGACGGAAAGAAACTCTTGCCGAACTTAACGGTTAGATATTTTTGGGTACTCACCAACCCCGTCGCAAAATAAAAAATAACGAAGGGGGCGAGCGGCAAGACATACCGAACGGTCTCGAAAGGCCACAACACAATCACGCCGAATATCAACGGAATCGCCAATTCTGCACAAGTGATTCTCTCTCTAATGGCTCTGACAAAACCAACGAATACGAAGAAACTCAACAAGAAAGAAAGCCAAAGCATATCTCCGTGATTTACGTAAATGCCCTGTTGCTGAATTCCCATCAGATATTCAGCCTCCTTGTAAGGATCGCGCAGTGCTTCAAAGAGGACCGTCGTCAGAATACGAGAGACATCTCTGCCGAAGACTTGCAGGCAGTTATCCCAAACCCGCCACGGCAAATCTGCCACTGTCACTTCGCCGGAAGAGGCGTCTCCGGCCATTCGCTCCCAAAATTGGACACTGTAAGGCAACGTCATATTGCCGCCGTGTTCCAATTGCTGTGCTGGCGTGGGCGTGTGCATTCTCACATAAAGCATCCAGGGGCCAGAAAAAATCGCTACCCCAAGGCAAAAGGCGAGAATCGAACGAAATAGTCGCTCCTTAAGCAAATATAACGGCACGGCAATAAACAGGGCGATGGCTATCGAACGGCTTAAATAAGCAGAAGACGCCAAGGCCGCCGTGAGCAGTGCCAAGGCTAGTCCTCTGGCACTCGACTTGGCTTCCAGGCAACGTTCGGCAGCGATGATCGTCAGCAACAGAAAGAGCATGAAAACGCAGTCCGACATCACCGTCGAAACTGCGAGAAAAACGAGCGGCGGGCAAAGCACGGTGGCCAAGGCCAGCCCGAAAGCGATAGACATGGGCAGCTTTCGATCACGTACAAAGTAACGATAAGAGAACCACCCGACCAGCATCATAGCCAATATCGAAACGCCCTTGAGCAGCCAAAGATTCTCAGGGAATTGCGGCAAAATGCGCCAAGCTAACGACAGCAAAAATGGAAAGGCGGGCGGATAAAGCGGCACAATCCCCGGCGTCGGCGAATTGATCAACGTATAGCCATGTCCGGTGGCCAAGGCTTTGGCAAGGAGTACGTACCAAGAGTCGTCGCCCATCAACCCTATTACCCGATCAACGCGCAACAGGTATATCGCCAGGGTCAAGCCAACCACTAACATCACGCCTAGCTTACTCCCAAGCGGATAACCGCTGCTGACAGGGGCAAGTTCCGTTTCCGTTTCAGTTTCAGCGTGATTCATTTCTTCCATATAACTCTTGGCCTATTCGTCGGGTTTTCTTGCTGCCCCAAAGCAGTTTAAGCCGGAAACGTGCATACGCTTCCGGCCTAAACTTATACTTCTTCGCCAAATTTATTCGCTTTTGGCCGCAGCGCGCGCTTTGCCTGCCGCTTTCGCCGCCGCGTGGACGCGCATATCGCGTTCGCGGATGCGGGCCGCCTTGCCGCGCAACGCACGCAGGTAATAAAGCTTGGCGCGGCGTACTCGGCCATGTTTCACCACGTCAATGTGGTCAACGATGGTCGCGTGCAACGGGAAAATGCGTTCGACGCCGATGCTGAACGAAGTCTTGCGCACCGTGATCGTTTCGCGCACACCGCTGCCGCTGCGCGCAATGACGACGCCCTCAAAGGCTTGCAGGCGCTCTTTGTTCTCGCCTTCTTTGATGCGCACGTGAACGCGCACCGTGTCGCCGGGAATGAATTCAGGGATATTGGTTTTTAATTGCGACTTTTCAATCGCGGTCAAAGTAGCATTTTGCATGATCGTTCACCTTCTATTTTCTAAAATCAGTCTGACCGAATTCGTTTTAGCAATCTGATAGACAGTCACTGCGCTCGGTCTCTATTCGTTAATCGTCTCGGCCTCAAATTCAGCCAACCATTTTTTATCGGCAGGCGTGAGTTGCGCCTGCGCCAACAAATTTTTCAACAAGTCTGAGCGGCGTTGCCACGTTTTGCGGAGCGCCGCGCGCCGTCGCCACTTGGCGACTTCGGCGTGATGCCCGCCGATGAGAACTTCCGGCACGGCCCAACCGCGAAACTCAGCGGGGCGCGTGTAATGCGGATAGTCCAGCAAGCCGTCTTCAAAAGAATCATTCGCTGCGGAGGTCGCGCTGCCCAAGGCTTCGGGCAGCAACCGCGTCACCGCATCAACCACCACCATCGCGGGCAATTCGCCGCCGGTCAACACGTAATCGCCAATCGAAAGCTCTTCAGTGACGAGGTGTTCGACGACCCGCTCGTCAACGCCCTCGTAACGTCCACAAAGCAAAATCAGGCGGCTGTAATCATTCGCCATCTGCCGCGCTTTGGCTTGCGTTAAGAGCGTACCTTGCGGCGACATCAACACTACGGCAGCGGGCTTCTCTGATTCGACAGGCTGCTCGGCGAGCAACGTTTCGACGGCACTGAAGATAGGTTCGGGTTTCATCACCATCCCATCGCCGCCTCCGAAAGGCCGGTCGTCCGTCATATGGTGTTTGTCGGTTGTGAAAGAGCGAATGTCGTGAATCTTGATTTCAATCACGCCGTGTTTTTGCGCGCGCCGAATAATTCCGAAATCGAACGGCCCAGCGAAAAACTCAGGAAAAATCGTCAACAGGTCGAAGCGCATTTTTAGACCTCAGACCCTTTTATAAATCCAACAGACCATCGGGCAATTCGACAACGATGCGCTTTTGCGCAGTATCAATCTCGACGCAAATGCTGTCAGCCAGCGGAATCATCAATTCGCGTTCAGCCTGCTGAACAATTTGCTTGACGATCAGCAAGGGCGCGGCTCCGAAATCCTGTACCGCGCTGACTTCGCCCAACCTTTCGCCGTCGCGCGTCACAATCACGCAGCCGATCAAGTCAAAGTGAAAGAACTCGTTCGCGGGCAGTTCAACCAGCGTATCGCGTTCGACCATCACGCGCATTTCGCGTAGCGCTTCGGCGTCATTGCGCGAATCGTAGCCTTTGAATTTCAAAACGACGCGATGTTGATGCGGGTGCGCGTTTTCAAGTTCGATAAGTCGCGCCGACGTTTCGGTCTTGCCCAACCAAACCTGTTTGCGCTGCGCGAAACGTTCGGGGTAATCGGTCAGCAAATCGCCGATGACTTCGCCGCGCACACCTTGCGGACGCGCGATGCGCGCGATGGTAATCAGTTCGGCTGGCAACGGGTCAGTCGCCACGTTAATCAAGGATTTCCAGCACGAAACGCTTTTTGAGCTTCATGCCTGAGGCGTTGAGGATGGTGCGAATCGCACGCGCCGTCCGGCCTTGTTTGCCGATCACTTTGCCCAGATCGCTGGGCGCGACCGTGAGTTCGATGACCGTCGCCTGATGGCTTTCGATCTCTTTGGCCTTGACGTCGTCAGGATTGTCTACCAACGAACTGGCGATAAATTCGACGAGTTCTTTCATCTTGCGCCTCACTTCCTGCGTCCACAAACTTAAGCCGCTGCTTCCGCTTCAACCGCGACTTCAACCACAGCAGGTTGCGCCGCCGCATTTTTGCGAATCAACGAACGCACCGTGTCACTTGGTTGCGCGCCGCAACCGATCCAGTGTTGCACGCGCTCCTGATTAATCATGATTTGCGCGGGATTTGAACACGGATTGTAATGTCCGACGATTTCCACAAATTTGCCGTCGCGCTTGCTGCGCTTTTCGGCGACCACTATACGATAGAAGGGCTTCTTCTTCGTGCCCATACGAGTCAATCTGATTGCTAACATATCTTCCTCATCAGGAGGTTGTCGGTTGTCGGTTGTCG
>JANNUY010000812.1:0-1560 GCA_031414155.1 Acidobacteriota bacterium | reverse complement strand
GTTCGAGCAGGTTCAAATGTCCGTGGCCGCTCCAATGAACGATGTGATAACCGCCGTTGCGTTCGATCTCGTCGCGCAAGCGTGCGCGCGTCACGCCGTGTGAGAGGAAGTGCGCTTCGATGCGGCGCGTCGGGTAGATTTCTTTTTCAAACAACCGCAACAATTCCTGCCGCTCTTTGCGCACCGCCAACGGGGTTGAACCTTGCTCTTCGCCAAAGACGAACAGTACGCGCAAAGATTCGTTCGCGTTGAAATCGAGCCGCTGCGTCGCTGGCTCTTGCATGTCGTGGACTACGCGAACGAGCAGGTTGCGTTCGCCGAGCGTAGGTTGTTTCGCCGACGGACGCGCAATCTCCCACGGTACGCGGGCGAGCAGGGTGGCGAGTTGGTTCTCTTCATCCGTAGCGCCGGGCAATTGAATGCGCAAGGTGCGCTGCGATTCTGAGGCGTAAAGCAGCTTGAAGATTTCTGCGCCCAAGACTTGCTCGGCGATGCACAAGCCAATCGCGGCTACGCTGGCGGCCTCGTTCGCACCTTCGGCGTAATGACGCAGGTAATTGCGCAGGTCGAAAAGGCCGCGCTGTTGCGATACGTCAATGGTTTTGAAATCGGTCAGGCGATAGGCGATTTGCGCGCCGTGCGTGTCGCGCAAATCGAACTCGGCTTGGCCTGCCGCTGTGTCAGCCTTGATGATGAGATCGAAGTTTTCTGCCATAGCTGTAACCACTCACTTTATTCGAGGAATTGCTGAATCGTCTTTGTTCGTTATGGGGCAAGGTCTGAGTTACTGCGGCGCGCAGTATACGCGGCAGTGATTGCGCGACAAAGCGCGGGCTTGCTTGCGATGCGTGAGGCTGACTATGCTGCGCGGGTAATTCCTTTGGTGAACCAAACTTCACCCAAACTTCACTATGAACGAATTCGACGCTTGGTGTGCGCGGTTGGCGGATCGCTTGATTCCGCTGACTGAACTTGCCGTAGAACCCGAACGCATCGCGCAAGCGGCGGTGACGTTGATCTTGCGGCCTCATCAAGACGGAGCCGAAGGTTTTATCATCAAGCGCGCTGAACATCCGCGCGATCCGTGGTCGGGGCATCTGGCCTTGCCGGGCGGACGCGCCGACCTGACGGATGAAGACTTGCGCGCGACGGCGTTGCGCGAAACGTGGGAAGAGATTGGCGTGCAGTTAGGCGAGAGCGCTTTGCTCGGACGGCTGCCCAAGCTCGTGCCGAATAATCCGCGCTTGCCGCGCATCGAGATTACGCCGTTCGTAGCGGTTGCGCCTGCGGCCTTTGACGTAACGCTCGCCAGCGCCGAAGTCGCCGCGAGCTTTTGGGTGTCGGTGGCCGTGTTGAAAGCCGAAGGCATGTCAGATCAATTCACGCTGACGATGGAAGGCGTGCCGCGCGCGTGGCCTGCTTATCCGTCAACGGGCGGGCCGATTTGGGGCATCACGGGACGCATTCTGTCTGACTTTTTGCGATTGGTTTAATTATGAATAACAGCACTCACGATAAACCTGAATTGGTGCGGCATTTCGGTACGTTGCAAGCGACGGC
>JANNUY010000811.1:0-3971 GCA_031414155.1 Acidobacteriota bacterium | reverse complement strand
TACTCGATCATTGATTTCGACTTGCAAACCTTTGGGCTCGCTCTGCCGCGCGCCGCGCCGCAAGCCCAACGCAATCGCCAGCCAGAAAAACTCTTCAAAGATCAACCGCCGATGCGCGGGCGATTGCGACTGCTGATAATGTTCGAGCGGTACGTCGTCGCCGGGAAAATGAATCAGCCGCAACGCTTCGCCGCGCGCAATCAAATGATGCCGCGCAGCCATTTCCGCTGGCAGCGGATCATCGCTGTCGAACGCTACGTTGATAACGACGTGATGAAAGATCGAACGCAACTGCCGCGTACGAAAGTCGCCCAGCTTGCGATAAACCGGCACGCGTCGCGCCGTATGAATCGCGCTCGCCTCAGTATCGCCATCGTCAGCATCACTGCCTTCTGGCATCAACTCATAATCAGGATTCTCAACCTCGAAATAGCCTTTGTATTTATTCTTCTTCCACTGTCCGTAAAGAATCACGCGCGTGCCGCGTTGAAAAACCTTGTCGAGAAAAACCTGATTCCACCAAAAGGCGCGCACCTGCGCTTCGCCGTCCGTGCCGACGAACTCATACATTTTGAGCTTACCCCCCTTGAGCGGAACGATGCCGCCCACGCGCACTGCGACTTCGACCGAAGCGTAATCGCCGTCATTCAACCCCGCCACGCGCGCCAGATTCGAACGGTCTTCGTAACGCATCGGCAAGTAATGCAACAGGTCGTCAACAATGGCTTCGCGTACATCGGCCTTCGCCGTCAGCGCCGCCATCTCGCGCGCCAACGATTGCGCAGTCTTTGGCCCTACGCGCGGCAAGCCGTGGTGATGCAATTCGATGAGTGGTGTGTTGAGTGTGAATGCCATTGCAACGAAAGGCTGAACGAACTATTGGATAGGGCTGCCGAGTCACATTTACCGCCCAATGCGGTACGACATCGATTGGTAACATAGGAACTCTCTCAGTCACCACTTCAGCCTAAAAACGCTGACCTTCTTTGCTCGGTGCGTAATTCGTGCCTTCAATCTCGAAAAGCGCTTGCGGCGTGCCATATTGAAACCCCGCGCCACCACTTGCGCTGACCGCCAACAGCTTATTGCCAGAGACTAGCGGCAATTTCTTGTCATTGCCACGGCAAAATGGATTCACACTGCCGCTGCTGAAAACTCGAGTACATTATGGCCTGCTGCAATTCACTCGCCACGAAGGTATAAAAGCACTTTCATCAATAAAGTGTACTCGCAATTTTTCTTTGCTTGTCTCGCTAGTCGAGTTACGCTGGTCGGCAATGCTTTCCGCCCGAAACACCTTTTGATTGCCGTTGCGATTTTCCAGACTTCGGGATTACATCCAATTTCATCAGCAAGAATCATGTAGTTATAGTTAAGTGTCTTGCTCAAGCCACTATCGAGCATCTTCCTATACGCCATCATTTCGGCAAGTATGTAACCAAGGTGACGATAACCTTCGTGCGAAGCTAACGGCTTTAATGTACCTAAATAAACTTCATTGAAAGGAATGTCGTAGTCCCTCGCCAGCATCTCGCAATGTTGAAAATCGAACCAACTGCCTGTGGCGGAATAATTAGCAACCTTGATAAGTCGCTCTTTCACTCTGTGGCGAATACGATTTGCAAATGGCGGAAATAGTTTTGCCAATCTATAGGGATACTTCTGAAGCAAAACCCATTTCAAAGCAATTGCAGCTTCAACTTTTTCACGCTCACTTGCGCGCGCAAGCGCTGGGAGAGTTTTTTCGAGTCGTCTGATTTTGCGCCACGCTTGATACAGGTACCCTGCGACACGATCCGACTCAACAACCCCCAATTCTGCTTTTAATCTCTTATCCATGTCACCAGAACTTTGAGCCAGAAGCGCAGCCTCTCTATAGGCGGTTCCAGCTTGAAAATAAAAGCCACCATGAAAGAGTGGCTCCGCAAGCGCTAGCAAAGAGTCCAATCTATGCTCAACCGAAACTCCGCTGTTTGAATACATTCGCTTGGCAACTTCAATCCCATCCCGTGAACAACTTAGGCCGTTCAAAACCCAGACTCGCCATTTGTCGACTAACCAGTCATCCTTGAGTTCATCGACTAACTTACTAACAAAGCTCCCTCCCATTCCCCAACCAGAGTTGCAAGCCTTGCCAGCAAGCGTCTCCAGCATCTTTTTCATGTCACCGACAAGAACGGTTGCATCCAATGCCGCAATTACCTTTTTCGCATTTCCCGTAAGAGCACTCTCGTCAACGTTTGGATCAGAGAAAGAATTCCAAGTTGTAACAGTCGGCTCCATTTGGGCCAATTCTGCACAGATATCAAAGTCGAGACCAGAATACCCACAAACAATTAGTGACTTACTTTTTACAAGAGATGCGAGCAACTCGCGTTTCCAGCGTTCCATTTCTCCCTCTTCATCAAGAGTAATCACCATTGAGTGCTTGAGAGCGGGACTTGCACAACCATGTATTTTGAAAATCACAGGCTGCGTTATAGACATTCGCCGCAAATCTTTCTCTTCCACTATGATCTGTGGTTGTCGAGATGCGTTGCAGACTTTCAGACAGGCTGCCTCAAGCCCCACGTCATAGTTGGTCGTAATAATGTGATCAACTATTCCATCGTTAAGCAAATGAGCGAACGCCTCATGCAATAAATTAGGATCGGTAGGGTAATAAGCGCCTGAAAGAATCTCAGTTAGAACCCATCGCTTGGGGTAGCGCGCCATAATATGTTCAAACGGTGATCGCCTGATAAGATCGGTTACGGTGCGCTTGGGTGAGACTGTCGAATTGGCAATTATTGCAGCAAGATCATTCGTAACTTGCTGACCGTTTGGCAGATTGGACGGTTCCCAAATTGAAACCCCGCTGCCCAAAAGGGCAACTATGCCTCGTTGACACTGTAGCGTAGTCAGATACGCACTTCCATCTGATGAATCTATTTTTACTGGTGGCTTTGTCATGCTTCGCTCACTGGATTTTCACGTAGGGACCGCTGACCAGTTAGTATCTTACATTACAAAGAATCACTCCGAAGCTGCCGATGTCTGGATAATCTTGCCAGTCAGCAAACTCCCTCTACTCTCCAACCGCACCAGCCCACAGCAAGTGTGATTTGGTTTCGCACCTCAAAAATGCGCCAAAGATTTCCTCAGTAACAAGCATGGCTTACTGAACTAACTTTGAGACGATGAAGCAGGTAGCGGATGTTGCTGCAACCACACTCCCAAATCGTCTCGCGTGGCAAAGCTGAACAGCGCATCGCTCAAGGCTTCGAGTTCTGTTAGCGGCAACGCGCGAATGTGAGTGTGGACGGCTTCGTCCAGTGCGCCAAAACGGTTTTGCAATTGCCGCCAGAGAATGTCGGCGCTGCCTTGCTGCTGACCGATCTGCACTCCCTGTTTAATTCCCAGTCGTTCGATGGAAGTTACGTATTTCACTTTCTGTTCCTCCTCGTAATCATTCAGTTGGTTTTTGTATTGTACCGCCAACGCCTCTGGCAAGGTCAGCACCCAATCCAGAAAACGATATAACCCGATGATGACGCGCTTGTCGAAGCCGCGTTCGTAAAGCCCTCGCGTCAATTGCCACTTGGCCTGCAACCGTTTCTGCGCATCGTCGCGCGTTTGTTGCGCAATCAGATGCGCTTGCACGACGACGGCGAAGGGATTGGCACTTTGTTCGAGTTCATCCAGCCGCTGGCGGTAATCGGTCAGCTTGGCGGTGACGAACTTGAGCCGCAGTTCCGTACCCAGCAATTCCGTTTCATAGACCGCAGGCCGCCAGTTTTCTTCTTCTTCATTGAAAACACGGGGGTGAAAATAACAAAGGTGGCGACGGGCGCGTTGAAACGATTAAAGAGCCGCGCCAACGCGAGGAACGATAAACATAAATCCGCTCGGCGAAATTGGTTTCGCGTTGGCCTTGCACTTCAACGTGAACCAGCACCCGGAGTTCTGCACCGTTGGTCAGCCAGACTTTG
>JANNUY010000810.1:0-2646 GCA_031414155.1 Acidobacteriota bacterium | reverse complement strand
GGCGAACGCTTGAGTTCGGTCAGCGCGGTCTCGCCGTGAAAGACCGTCGCGTTGTTGCGCAAAATATCCATCGTGATCGCGGTTTCGCGCGGCATCGGATTGCCGTTCGCCAGCAGCACGCACGGCCCCAAGCCGCAGCTTTGCGCATAACATTTCGCCTGCGGCAGATAGAGTGGATTCTCGCCTTCGATGTCGCGCGAACTCATGTCATTGCCAATCGTGTAGCCGATAATCTGGCCTTGCGCATTGGCGACCAGCGTGAATTCAGGTTCGGGCACGTTCCATTTTGAATCTTTGCGAATGCGCACGTCCTGCCCCGGCCCGGCGACGCGCGGCGGCGTAGCCTTGAAAAACAACTCAGGTCGCGCGGCATCGTATACGCGATCATAAAAGCTACCGCCGCCCGCGTCCTTCGATTCTTCCATCCGCGCTGTGCGGCTGCGGTAATAGGTCACGCCCGCCGCCCAGACTTCCTGCGTACCGATGGGCGCAAGCACGTCGTCGTTGAGCGCAAAGTTATGGATGCGCGAAGCCCGCCGCGACATACTCGTCAAGACGTGTTCGTGGTCGCCGCGATTGAGCAATACATCCCAGTCGCTTTCGGGCAGTTGATAATGTTCGCCGCGATCTTCGAGAACGGGGCCGGGCGTGGGTTTATATAGTTTCATTGAGTTGTTCCGTCTTTGGTAAATCGGACTGCTTGATTGGTTTGGGTATTACGACAGTGAAGCGGCGAAATCATCGCAACCGCTTACGGGGTTTGCAAGACCGGCTTGCATCAGGTGGTGTAATGCGCGTCAGCTTTTTCGACTCTGCCATCCTCCGCAAAAAAGAAAACCTCGGCAACGAACTGTCCGCGATGATTGCGATAATAAAGCGTGACGCTTTCAACTCCGGTCAATACGGTCAGCAACTCAAAGTGCAAATCGGGCGAACGCTGCAAGCCTTGCGACCAGTATTCGGCTACGCACGCCTTGCCTTGCAGCTTGCCGCTCGGCTCGTTCATCACTTGCGCAATGAACGGCGAGGCCATCTCAAAATCTTCGGTGTAATGCGACACGATGGCTGTCAGGTCCTGGCTGTTCCAGGCTTCAATCCATTCGGCGGCGAATTGTTCAGCGAATGCACGTTCGATCATTTCTTCAAGCATCTCTTGAGATTAATAATCAACTCCAGGCGGCGGATTGAACGCCCATTCCGTGACAGTTGCCACCCAGTGAAAACAAAGCAGATGGGCCGCAATGGTTGCGACGCTCCATGCGCGATATTTTTCTTTTCTGAAGATTCCGATGATCGCTGTCACAATGCCAATCAGTGTTACCAACAGGATTGTTGCGGCCAAGTTGTAAGGCACTGAAATCGGCGAGCCTGTCATGATCGGAATATCCAGGAAAGAAACCCTACCAGTACCAATAAAGATTCCCAATGAATGTAAGCTCAACCGAAAAGCCGACCACAACGCCATTACCCCAGGGGTGAATATCGTTGGCGATTCGACGAAAGTTATTTTTATTCGCTGAACGATATTCATGCTTCTTGTCGTTATAGATCTTGCAACGCCGCCTGCCGATCCACTTTCGCGCGCATCGCTTCCGCCAGCGCGATGCGTTTGATTTTCATCGAAGCCGTGCGTGGGAAGTCTTCATCCCAAATCACGTAACCGCTCACCCGTTTGAAATTGAGTAGCTTGCTGTTTGATTGCGCGAGTTGCTGTTTGAGTTCGTCGGTGAACTGTTGGCCTTCGTTCAGGCGCAACACGATGACGAGTTTTTCGCCAAGCATCGAACGTTCAGGCCAAATGTAATTCGCGGCAAAGACGCAATACTCTTTGATGGGCAGGTTGCCGAAGGCGTTCTCGATGTCTTCGGGATAAACGTTTTTGCCTTCTTCAGTGACGATCATGTTTTTGGCGCGTCCGAAAAGTTGCAAGTGGCCCGTCGCGTCGAAGCGTCCCAAATCGCCGGTCAACAGCCAGCCGTCCACAATCGTTTCAGCGGTCAGTTCGGGGTCGTCGAGGTAATGCGACATCACGGTGTCGCTGCGCACGGCAACCATGCCGATGCCGTCGGCGTCGGGGTTGCGGACTTCGACTTCCATGCCGGGCAGCGGTCGCCCGACGGTGTCGGCGCGCAACGGATTCAGGTCGTTCAACGTAATTGTAGTTCCCGCTTCAGTCAGCCCGTAACCAATCGAAACCTGAATCCCTAGGTCATAAAAAAACTGGATGATCTGCGGGTCGCAAAACGTGCCGCCCGTAAAAATCGCGCGCAGTTCCCCGCCGAACGCCGCGTGTACTTGGCTCAACAACTTGCGGCTCAACGCCAGATGGGGACGCTGGCGCGTCAGCATTTTGTTCACGGCTTTCAATCCCTCGAACACGAATCGCTTGGACGGCGGCAAGTCAGCGAAGCGTTGTTCGAGTCCCGCTTGCAGGTTCTTGAGAATCAACGGCACGAGGGCGACGTAAGTAATCTTGAAGCGCGTGAAGGCTTCGCGCACGTACTCAGGCCGCAGCGTGCGCAAGTGTACGACTGTCGCGCCGCAGACGAACGGCCCCAGAAAGCCCACCATAAAATCAATCGCGTGATTGGTCGGCAAGATGCTCAGATAATTCGCGCCCGGCCAAAAGGCATAAAGCGAAGTCAG
>JANNUY010000809.1:0-1770 GCA_031414155.1 Acidobacteriota bacterium | reverse complement strand
GCTTTGGGTTGTTTAGCGATGACCTGGCCTTGTTCCAACGCGGCGAGGTCGGCGGCAGTAAACGCCAAATGTTTTTGCAAAAACGTATGCGGTTCGCGGCTGCCGGTTTGCGCGTGCGCGAAAGCAGCCAGCCCAATCAATAACACTGACAGCCGTTTGGTTAGATTGCCGTACATAAACAAAACCTCCGCAGAAAATAGGTAGGACAGGATCGTATCCTGTCCCAGGGGTTAAACGCACAAGCGTGGGACAGGGTACGATCTGTCCCACCTATTTTCATTTGGGAAGCTTCATGCATTTCTTTGTTCGCGCGTTTGCGTCGTTGAATGCATTAGGCGGCTGAACGATTCAGCGACGAGCCAACTCAGTATGACCGCGCCGCCAAGCCACGCCATCGCAAAGCCGTCGGGTTGTTCCAAGCCCAACAGCGTGCGTAAGGCGGGCACGTAAGCCGTGAGCAATTGCAACGCGATGCTCAACCCGATGGTCACGTGCAAGGCGAGGTTGTGTGACGGTTCGGCGGCAACGCGCCGTGCGGGATAAGCGAAGATCAGCTTGGCGATGGATACGTAAAGAAACACGATGGTTCCGGTAGCCGTTACGCTGTAGCCGTAACGCGGCAGCACGACTAAGAACGTTCCGCCCACCAACGCAAGCAGCCCGCCCGCCAGCAGGATGAAGCGCAACGACACCGGATCGAGCAGCGGCGCTCGCGGATGACGCGGCGGCGCGTTCATCACGCCCGCGCTGCGGTCGAGTCCGAGCGCGAGCGCGGGCGGGCCGTCGGCGACGATGTTGATCCACAGCAATTGCACCGCCGTCAGCGGCAACAACAAGCCGCCCGTCGCGTCGCGCAAGCCCAACGCAAACGAACCGGCGACGCCGAAAACCACAATTAAAATTTCAGCGAAGTTAGTCGAGAACAGAAAGCGAATGAATTTCTGAATGTTTTCATAAATGCCGCGCCCCTCGGCGACGGCGGCGACGATGGTGGCGAAATTGTCGTCGAGCAAAACGAGATGGGCGACTTCGCGCGCTACGTCGCTGCCGCGTTGTCCCATCGCGATGCCGATGTCGGCGCGTTTGAGCGCGGGCGCATCGTTCACGCCGTCGCCGGTCATGGCTACGATTTCGCCGTTGGCCTGCAAGGTTTCGACGAGGCGCAGCTTATGTTCGGGCGCGACGCGCGCGAATACGTTGGTCTCTTTCACGGCGCGACGAATTTCGTCGTCAGACAATTCGGCGAGGTCGAGTCCGGTTAAGACGCGGCTGGGCGGAATGCCGACTTCAGCCGCGACTGACAGCGCGGTCGCCGGATGATCGCCGGTGATCATTACGACGCGAATGCCTGCTTCCTGCGCGTGGCGAATGGCGGCGGGGACTTCAGGGCGCGGCGGATCCCACAACAGCGCGAGTCCCAGCCAGTTGAGTTGCTCGTCGCCTTCACCCGCGCGCCACGCGCGCGCGAGTACGCGAAAGCCCTCGCGCGCGTAGCCATCCGCTTTCTCTTCCCAGTTGCGCTGTTCGGCTTCGTTGAATTGGCTGCGCGCAATCAGTACTTCGGGTGCGCCTTTCAGATAACTCACCGGCTGGCTGTTCTCTTGCACGGTGACGCGCATGTATTTGTGCGTGCTATCAAAAGGCAACAGGCTCAAACGCGGCGCGTGTTGATTCAACTCAGCCAGCGCCAGGCCGTGCGTTTGCGCGTATTCAAGCAAAGCCAGTTCAAGCGGATCGCCCGCGCCCGTAGTCGTTTCGGCGTCATTCGCC
>JANNUY010000808.1:0-2522 GCA_031414155.1 Acidobacteriota bacterium | reverse complement strand
GAGAGCTTTCTCGTTTGTTGGAGGACCGATTTTATTGTATTCACTCCATTTATCGCTACATCAGGACGAATTCACACCCGAAACAAGGTTGTTTGGCACTTGTCTTCGCCGCATATGCGGCGGTTGAATGTAGGCAGGTCGTTCACGGCCTGTATGAGATGATAAAAATGGCCTCTTCCCAGCGGGACGGCTGATCATTACCCGTCAATCGTCCCGCTGGGATGAATGGTACGCTACTATCTGTGAGCAGGCCGTGAACGACCTGCTTAAATTCAACCGCCGCGATGCGGCGCAAATTATCGGCAACGCACAAAGAAGCTGAGGTTGTTAATAATCCAAACAGATCGGCAAAAAATATTCTGGCTGTGGGCTTTGATTTTTGGCTCACTGTTGGTGGTAGCGGGCATCCGGCGTGGCTGGTTATGGCTGCAACCGCAAGCGCCACTTCCTGAACAAGCGCAAGTTTCAGCTATCACTACGCCTTCGCCTCAAGCTAGTAAGACGGTAGACATTGCGCCTACCGCATTGCCGAGTAAGTCAGAGGAACCTACTTCTCAAGCGACCCCCGCGACAAGATTACCCGCAGGGATGAAGCTGATTATCCCGGTGCAAGGCATTAAGCCCGATCAATTGCGTGATACGTTTAATGACGCGCGGTCTGCCGGACGCACGCATAATGCGATTGATATAATGGCTGCGCGTGGCATGCCGGTGTTGGCAGCGGCTGATGGCGAAGTGGTCAGGTTCTTTAATAGCGAAGCGGGCGGCATTACGCTTTATCAACTTAATCAAGAGCGCAACGTCGTGTTTTATTATGCCCATCTCGAGCGTTACGCCGACGGTTTGTCAGTCGGTCATCAGGCCAAGCAAGGTGAAGTCATCGCTTACGTCGGCGATACGGGCAATGCGGGCGCAGGCAATTATCATTTGCACTTTGCGGTCTGGTTAATTGATGACCCGAAACGTTTTTGGGCCGGTACTAACATAAACCCTTATGAGTTACTCAAACGAAGGTAAATTAAAGTTATGCGGAAAATAATCGCGGTGTTATTAGTGTTATTAGTGATTGGCCTCGGCGCTGCTTATCGCTATCAAGATGCGTTGCGCAAATATCCAGCTTTGCATCGCGTAGTGTCTGCGTTGCCGGGGTTCAAGGCAGAACCGATGGCGACGCCGACGCCGACGTTGGCTGCCGTGCCGGTGGCGACGCCTACGCCGTTAATCAAGATCAAGGAACTGCCCATCACGTTGCCGTTGGTTGATGCGCTCTTTTTTGTAGATCGGCAATTCGTCGCCGAAATGAAAAGTCGCTTGCAACTCAGCGATGACTTGATCGAACGCTTGCGGCAAGCCGCGCGCAGCGATACGCAAAGCCTGCGCGAAAGTGAGGCGGGCGAAACGACGGCGACCACTGTCACGGCGGGGCAACGCGCGGCAGATAAAATCAGCGAGATTCTGGGAGCAGAACGTACGCCGAGCTTCGCTGAGTTTGTGTTACAGCGTTGGCAATATCTGGGCACGTTGGACGGCGACGGAGAAGTCGCGGTGGCGACCGCTACGCCGTTGGGCGAATTGCAACCGCCGCCGGGTGTAGCGCCTTCGGCATCGCCCAGTCCGGCACCTAGTCCAGTGGTTGTCGCGGCGGCGGGCATTTTTGCAGCGCCACTAGATTCGCGCATCGTCGTGAATGCGCCCGCTTTTCGCATGGACGTGTTTGAAAACGGCCAACTGATTAAATCGTATAAAGCGGCGATGGGCGTTCCTGATTTCCCGGTGCCGATGGGTTTGCGCAAGGCGACGACGATTATTTTCAACCCTACGTGGACGCCGCCCGACGAACTGTGGGTCGCCGCCGACAAGGTAGGGCAGAAAGTGGCGGCAGGCGATAAGCTCAATCCGTTAGGTGTTATCAAGATTCCCATTGGCGCGCCGTTGCTGATTCACGGCGGCAAATCGTTGGCGAAAATCGGCACGCTCGCTTCGCACGGTTGCGTAGGGCTGACAGACCGTCAGGTGCAAGATTTCGCCAAGTTGCTCGGACGCCTCGGCGGCGCTGAAGTCACCGACGATGAACTCGCCGCGCGCGCCGCTGATCGCAAACAAACTAAAACGCTGAAGCTCAAACAAGGCATTCCGGTCGAGTTGCGTTATGAAACCATTCTGGTCGAAGACGGCAAGCTGCACGTTTACCCCGATGTTTATAGCCGTGACACCAATCGGCGCGAAAACCTCACGACGGTCTTGAGCAATTTCGGTTTGCAGCTCACTGACTTGAGCGAAACCGAACGCGCGCAGGTTGACGCCGCGATGGCTGCATTTTTTGTGAAAGAAGAGGCGGCAGCGAATCCACTCACTGCGTCGGCCACTGCGCCGTTGACGGCGGCAGAGAAGGTGACGCAACGCAAACAAACGCTCGCGCGCGACAAGCTGGCGAAACAATTCAAGACGGCTAAAGTCGCTGTCGTCGAAATTGCTGCGTTGGTTGGGAAAGGCTACCCTGCGCCGATGGCGTTGGACACGGG
>JANNUY010000807.1:0-1485 GCA_031414155.1 Acidobacteriota bacterium | reverse complement strand
GCGGGTGTGGCAATCACTCCAACCGATGCGCACGGTCAGTGCTGAAGTCGAGACTGAGTCAGAAGCCCGCGCGCAGGCCTAAACGCCTTTCACTTTTTAGGATCGGCTGCCGCGCCGTATGTCGCCGCGCATCACGTCGGCGATGTCTGTGTCGCGTGATTTGGTGCGATCTTTGTTTTCTTCCTGGGCTTCGCTCAAGCCCGTTGCGCGCCGCAACAGCCGCAGCGAACCATCGCGCGCTTTCTTGATTTCTTTGCGACCGTCTTCAAACGAAATTTCGACGGCCTGTCCGCCTTCCAGCACGCGCGTGATTTCGCCGTAAGACATGCCGTTGCCGAACGCGAAAGAGATTTCATCGCCCACGCCATAAGTAGTGTTCCGATGTTTGTTATTCGATGCGACCATAAGTTTTCTTACCTCTAAATGTGGCGTGGGCTAGCCCACGCCACATTTGATTTTATTGCCAACGAAATATCCGCAATGCGACGACAAAAGTCAGCACTGCCCAACCTGCTAAGACCGCCAGCGGCAAGCCTTGCGAAGTGAGCGATGCGCCTTCATTCATCACGGCGCGCAAGCCGTCGTTGACCGCTGTCAGCGGCAACAGCTTGATGAACGGGTGCACAAAGTCAGGGAAGCGCGACGCTGAAAAAAACGTACCCGACAAAACCCACATCGGCAGAATGACGATATTCATCAAGCCTGACGCGCCTTCGATGGTTTCAGTGCGCGCGGCAATCAACAGCCCGATGCCGACGAAAGCCAGATTGCCCAGCACCGCGAACAGCAAAAAACTCAACCAGTTGCCTTGCATTCTCACCCCGAAGGCCAGTCGGGCGAATCCCATCAGCACGATGATTTCAGGGATGAGCAAAAGCAAGCGCGCCAACATAAACGAACCCAGATAATGCGAACGCCGCATCGGTGTCGCAGCCAATTGCTTGAGCAACTTGTTCACGCGCGCCATCACAATGGTGAAGCCTACGCCCCACAATCCGCTGCCGAGCAGGTTCATACCGATCAAACCCGGAATCAAAAAATCAATGTAACGCCCACCGCTTTCGGTGACGACCTGTTCTTTCGTCATCACAGGATTGGTGCGTCCGGCAGCTTGTTGCAATACGTTGTTGACGATCATTTGCGCCGCGCGACTTTCTGGCCGCATCGGATCAAGGCGAAAGGTTACGCTTGAGGCGTTGTCAGGCGTAACCACCAAAGCGACCTTTCCGCTGCGCAATTGTTGCGCCGCTTCGGCAGGCGTGAGCAGCACGCCTTCGAGTTCAGCGGATTGCGAAAGAGTGTTGGCGACGGCTTGCGCATTCGATGAATTCGCTTCGACCCCAATGCGCGTTTTGGTCGGAGCCGTGTTGCGAAAGGCAATGCCCAATGCACAGGTCATCAACAGCGGGAATCCGACCGTCCAAAAGATGGCTTCAGGCTGTCGTGCCAGTGTGCGCAAGCGCAAGAGTGTTAATTGAATGAGTG
>JANNUY010000806.1:0-8349 GCA_031414155.1 Acidobacteriota bacterium | reverse complement strand
GTGTTCACATCCTCCAGCGTAGGGTTCGCCTTATCGCCCAACGATTGCTTGCGTGCAGGGGCTTTGGATGGAGCTTGCGGTGGTGTGGCGGATTTGTCTTGCGCGCTGACGCTCAAGGCCAACAAGAGAAAAAGGCAATTTGAAATTATAGATTTGAAAAAGGGCATAACGTCTTTCAGTAACAATAAAATTTGAACTTGAAACCAGGACAGGTAGCTTCAACAACTAACAAGTAACAACCGGCAACCGGCAACCGGCAACCGGCAACTGACAACCGATTCTTTGAACTCGTTGGTCGTGCGAACTTGCATCATTTGTCTTCACCACGCCCTTCTCTCTTCTCTACTACGAAGCAGCGGCAGCATTTGGCGACAGCGTGCTTGCATTGCTTTTGTGCCGGTGCGGGTCTTGTGTTCGACCAGCCAGAGCGTTTCTTCGCGTAACTCGTCGCCGCCCAAGCGTGCGACCAATGCGCTCAACGCGCCGAGCGCATTAACGGCGAGCGCGTTTTGCGGATGATCTGACAATGATTGAAATAGCGTGACGGCGCGTTTGAATTCCTGCCGTGTCAGCTTGATGCGCGGCACGATGGGGCAAAGCCTGAATCTGACGTACCACCACAAATGATTTTCGAGTTCGGTCAACAAGATGTCGGCGTAAAGCTCAAACAGCTCAGGGCGCTTTTCACTCACCGCTTCGAGCGCCGTCGCCGCACGTTTGCAAGTGCCACGGTCTTCGCTCAACAGGCATTCAAACAGTTCGTCGAATAAATTCGGCTTGCGCACGACGGCGGCGGCTACGTCAAAAGCCGCGCCTTCCGCGTACCAAACGCCTTCAGCCAGTTGTGCAGCAATGCTCGTCATTGATAGAAGGCAGGCATTATACAAGGCGAGCGCAAGGATGAAACCCGCGCGCGCGAAAGAATTTTCCCGCGCGTGCTTACCGATATGTTTCAGCTATTGACAAAAGCGGCGCTTATTCAAATCATCGTGCCGCATCTCTGAACCGCACACGTTACCGCAAACACGCAACAAAGATACACACCAACCCTATGGAAACACGCTATGATTTATTGCCTGCCGTGGCGCAGGCGCAACTCATCGGACGCGGCGTCGTCGCGCTCGAAACGACTGTTATCACGCACGGCTTGCCCGCGCTGTTCAACGTCGAGACGGCGCACGCTTGCGAACAGGCCGTACGCCTGAGCGGCTCGCAACCCGCGACCGTCGGCATTCTCGCCGGACAACCCAAAGTCGGATTGACGCAACCTGAAATCGCGCAACTCGCCGCGCAACCTGAGGTCGTCAAAGTCAATCTCGCCAACCTCGGCGCGACGATGGCGCAAAAACGTTGGGGCGCAACGACCGTGGCCTCAACGATGTATTTCGCGCACCGCGCCAACATTCGCGTATTCGCCACGGGCGGCATCGGCGGAGTCCATCGCGGTGCCAGCGAGAGTTTCGACATTTCGGCGGACTTAACCGCGCTTGCCAAATTTCCCGTGATGGTCGTGTGCGCCGGGGCCAAAGCGATTCTCGATTTGCCGAAAACTTTAGAAGTGCTAGAGACCTACGGCGTGCCGGTCATCGGCTACCAGACTGACGAACTACCCGCGTTTTATTCGCGCACCAGCGGCTTGAAACTGGACTTGCACGCTGATACGCCAACAGCCGTCGCAGCGATGGCGAAAGCGCATTGGCAGTTGGGTTTTACCTCAGGCGTGCTGGTCGTCGTCCCCGTGCCCGAACCCGATGCGATTCCCGCGGCGGAGATGGAACTTTTTATCGCTGAAGCCTTACGCGAGGCCGACAAACATCGCATCACTGGCAAAGCCGTTACGCCGTTTTTGTTGAGCCACATCGCCGCACGCACCGAAGGCCGTGCGTTGCGCGCCAATATCGCCTTGCTGCAAAACAACGCGCGCCTCGCGGGTGAAATCGCACAAGTTATGAGCTGATAAATTATGAATTGAAAGAGGAACTCATGAATATCGCAGACATCCAACAACTTTTTGCTTACACCGAATGGGCTAACGCGCTTGTGCTGGACGCGGCGGAAAAACTCACGCCGGAACAACTCACCGAAGACCGTAAAATCAGTATGGGTTCGATTTGGGGTACGTTGACGCATATGGCGGCGGCTGAGTGGGTTTGGCTCGAACGCGGTCAGGGGAATTCGCCGACTGGGCCAACTATTTTTCCTGAATGGGAAGCCGCTTGTGGTAACAGCATCGCTACGTTGCGCGAGCGCTGGAACCAAGTCGCCGCGAATCGTCAAGCGTGGCTGGCGACGTTAAGTGAAGACGACCTTGCGCAAGCGCGTTCGTTCAAAAGAATCAATGGCGACGAGTCATCGTTAAAACTGGCGCATCAGTTGCAGCATTGTGTCAATCACGCGACGTTGCATCGCGGGCAGGTCGTCGGAATGATTCGACAACTGGGCCTTACGCCGCCTGCGACAGACTTTTTGTTTTATTTGCGATGACGCTCAAGCGCGTAACGTGCGGTCAATTTCGCTGACGTAAGGTTCAGCTACCCTGGCCTGATTGCCCTCAAGCGCTGCTGCCGTCTGATTAAACAACCATTGCAAGTCACGCGCGGTTTGATCAATCGCCGTAATTCGTCCGTTGAGTTGCACGACGCTCAGGTCAAACGGCACGCCCAACGCTTTGCCGTTGATCGCAGACAGCGCGAAATACACCACGCCGAGGCCGCTGCGGGTGTTGGTGAATTCAGTTAGCGGATTGCCGTCTTGTACATCGGCGGCAAACGCGCTTGGCACGGTCAGCTTAAAGGTTGCAGGCTTTTGGGCCGCGCCGATAGCGCCTTGCACACCGCGCAACGTCGCTTTCACATTTTCAGCCGTCAGCATCTTGCCTGCCGTCGCTTTCACCGAAAACTTACCTGTGAGTTCGAGCTTGCCGTTCACAATCGCCGCACTCTGCATCGCGTAAACAAAATCGAGCGCTGCCTTGCCCGCTTCGATTTTGCCGGTGAAGCTCTTGCTCCCCAGCAATCCGTGAATCGAATGCAGCTTCCGCACTCGCGTTGCCGTCGTGTTCTTTTGCGTGAAGATCATTTTGGTTTCCTCAATTTTTTGCCTGCTTGAGCGGCGCTACCTCGGCAGGTTGCACTACAGATTGCCGCGTTTCATCTCGTCCTGAATGTAATCACAAGCGCGCATCGTCAGCGCCATAATCGTAATCGTCGGATTCTGATTCGCCGCGCCGACAAAGGCTGCACCGTCAGTGACGAATACGTTGGGGCAATCCCACAGTTGGTTGTGCGCGTTCAGCACCGATTTTTTCGCGTCGCTGCCCATGCGTGCCGTGCCGAGTTCGTGAATGATGCGACCGGGAACAGTCATTTGATCGTTGACACCGATGATTTCGCCGCCTGCGGCTTTCATGATTTCCTGCGAAGTCTCAAGCGCATCTTTTGCCATCGCGCGTTCGTTGTCAGAATGCTGGATGTGAATTTTCAGCACGGGCACGCCCCAGGCGTCTACGGTTCCGTTCGGATCAAGCTCGACGAAATTCTCGAAGCGCGAAAGCATGTGCGCCCGCGTCGTCATCGAGACGGGTGCGGTATACCAACGCCGCACGGTCTTTTTGAAATCTGAGCCGAAGCCTGCAAAACGCCCCGCACCCGCGCCGCGTCCCGTGCCTGCCGAAGTTTCAAAGCCATAGCCGCGCAAAAAATTCGGCATCTTCGTTTTGTCATCCAGATTGCGGAAGCGCGGAATGAACAAGCCCGACGACTTGCCGTCTTCGTTGACTGGGTCGCGCCCGGCTAGCACGGGGAACACGCCGCGTACGTTGATGCCGCCGAAATGATCTACGAGGTAATGGCCTAGCGCGCCCGATGAATTGCCGAGTCCGTTGGGATGCTGGCGCGATTTCGAGTTCAGCAACAGCCGCGTTGATTCCAAAGTCGAACCTGCGACGATAATCACCTTGCCAAAAAACTCCGACGCCTGATGCGTCACGCGATCAATAACCGCTACGCCTTTGGCCTTGCCGTTGTTCGTGTCGGTGATGAGGTGGCTGACAATCGAATTCGGGCGCAGCGTCATCTTGCCCGTCAATGCCGCCGCCGCCAGCGTAGCGTTAAGCGAATTGAACATCGCGCCGACCGTGCAACCGTTGCCACACGAACCGCAAAAATGACAGTTGGCGCGCCCGAGTTTCTTTTGCTGCGCCGTCGCACCGGTGAGCATCGATACGCGCGAAACGATGGCGGCGCGTCCGGTTTTGTTCGCGCCTTTTTTCAGCATCTGTTCGCCGCAGGTCAGATTCATCGGCGGCTGATATTTGCCATCGGGTTGATACCACAGGCCGTCGCGATTGCCGCTGACGCCGACGAACTCTTCGACCTTGTCGTAATAAGGCTCAATCTCTTTGTAACTAATCGGCCAGTCTTCATCCCATCCGTCGAACGACTTGGCTTTGAAATCCAGGTCAGAGAACCGCCACGAAAGCCTGCCCCAGTGCAAGGTTTTGCCGCCGACGACGCGCGCGCGCACCCACTGAAACGGCTTGCCCGGCTCAGTCGTATAAGGATGCTCGGTGTCTTTGATATAAAAGTCGCGGCTGAATTCGCCTGCCGTGTCCTGCATCCATTGCTCGTGTTGCTTCCAGTTCACGGGGCCGAAACCGCGATACATCGAATCATAAGAGTTCGCGTTCATGGCGAACTGATCGGCCTTGATGAGCGGCCCGGCTTCCAGCACGACGACGGTCATGCCTTTTTCGGTAAGCTCTTTCGCGGCCATTCCGCCCGAAGCGCCCGAACCGATGATGACGGCGTCATAGACCTTTTGCGCAGACTTTTTGACTTGCACGTACAGCCTCCAGAGATTGTGGCAGAAAGTGTTGAGATGAATTGTTTTAGGAATTGCGAGAACGCGCTGCAAGCTAACACAGCGCCTAAAAATTCAGCAACTCTAGCGCGCTATTCAAAGAATTGGTCTAAATTGACAAGCCGCACAAAGTCTCTTTAGATAGCTGCCATTCCGCCCCGCACTGCAAGTCGTTTTTCAACCCCGGTTGCCGAAATTCACATTCCACGCACATCGTAAGGAGTTTAATTCGCCATGTCGAAAAAGCATCACCCCACAACTTCTAGTCGCAAGTCGCCCAAATCGCCCAAGTCAGTTGATTACCGCGAACAGGTCGCCCAATTGTTGGCGCGCAGCCGGCGCGAATTCCTGCGCGAATTCGGCAGCCTGACTGTTGCCGGAGCGACTGCTGCCGCGGTCGGTTTGCCCGTTGCGGCAAATCGCGTACACGCTGATGATTTGTCGTTGGAGCAGGATTATGGCGGCGTGACCGGCACCGCGCGTGTCGAAAAAGTATACAACCAGCGCGTTGCCATGGCCGCCGCGCAAAAAGCCATACCACTGCGCCAGCACGACACGAACGGCGACGAAGAGCGTTACGCCAACCGCATCGGCAGTTACAGCAAAGGCCTGCCGCACAACAATCGCGGCGAAGTTGACGCGAACGCTTACAACACGTTGCTCACCGCCTTGCGCACCGCCAGCGTTGACGATTTTGAACGCATCATCATGGGCGGCAACGTCAAGCTGACTAATCCGCAAGCGGGCTTGGGGATGGATACCGAAGGCCCCGACACCTTTGCCTGTTACCAACCCCCCGCGCCTGCTTTCTCGAGCGCCGAAGAAGCCGGTGAGATCGTCGAAAATTATTGGATGGCGTTGACGCGCGACGTGAACTTTCTTGATTACGACGTGCATCCGATGACACAAGCCGCCGCCGCCGACCTTTCGCGGATGAGCGACTTTCGCGGGCCGCGCAGTGCGCGCAACTTTCCGTTTCGCAACACAGGGGCCGCCGCTTTCACTTCAGGAGAAACGCAAGGCGAATATCAGTCTAGTGAAACGCAACAAACGTTTAACAAACCGCTGCGCCAACCGGCCACTGGCATCGTGACGACGCAAAACCTCTTTCGCGGACTCACGCCGGGCGATCTCACCGGGCCATATATCTCGCAATATCTGTGGAAAGATGCGCCCTTCGGCGCGCAAACGATTTCAGGCAAGATGCGCACGGTGAACCCCGGCAACGATTACCTGACTCGCTTCAGCGATTGGCTGGTGACGCAAAACGGCAATGGCAGTTTTAATTACACGAACGACCCGACGCCGCGTTACATTCGCAACGGACGCGACCTCGGCGAATGGGTTCACATTGACGTGCTGTTTCAGGCTTACTTTAACGCGATGCTGATTCTGTTGAGTTCCGGCACGCCGGTGGATGAAAACAACCCTTATCGCAATTCGCGCAATCAGGCGGCGTTCGGCACGTTCGGCGCGCCGCACATCGCTGCGCTCGTGTGCGAAGTCGCTACGCGCGCGCTCAAGGCCGTGTGGTTTCAAAAGTGGTTCGTGCATCGCCGTCTGCGCCCCGAAGTGTTTGCCGGACGCATTCACGCGCACGCCACGCGCGCGGCGGAATATCCGATTCACCGTGACGCATTGAATTCCAGTGCTGTGGCTGAAGTCTTTCGCCGTAACGGAACCTATCTTTTGCCGATGGCTTTTCCCGAAGGTTCGCCGACGCATCCGGCTTATGGCGCGGGCCACGCGACGGTCGCGGGCGCTTGCGTCACGATTCTCAAAGCCTGGTTTGATGAATCGTATGTCATTCCCGACCCTGTTATCCCCTTTGCCGACGGCCTCGCGCTGCAACCTTATCGCGGCGGTGCGAACCTGACGGTCGGCGGCGAACTCAACAAACTCGCGGCCAATGTCGCCTTCGGGCGCAATATGGCGGGCGTGCATTGGCGCTCTGACGCCACGGAATCGCTCAAGCTCGGTGAGTCGGTTGCGATTGGCGTTTTGCAGGATTTCAAAGGCTGTTACAACGAACGTTTCGACGGATTCAATCTGACTAAATTCGATGGCACGCGCGTGAAAGTCGGCTAGCGAACGTAGCACAGACTGAAGTCCGTGCTACGTCGCTCACAATATGAATCCATCTGTAATTGCAATCATTCCGGCGCGCTATGCCGCGACGCGCTTGCCCGGCAAGCCGTTGTTAGACATCGCTGGCAAGCCGATGATCTTGCGCGTCATCGAACGCGCTCAACGCTGCGCGTTAATTCAACGTGTCATCGTCGCCACCGACGACGAACGCATCTATCAAGCCGTCACTGCCGCCGGAGCCGAAGCGCAAATGACTTCGCCCGCGCATCGCACCGGCACAGATCGTTTGGCTGAAGTCGCGGCTTCACTCGAAGCCGACATCATCGTCAACGTGCAAGGCGATGAACCGCTGATCGAACCATCGGTCATCGAACAAGCCATCGCGCCGTTGCTCGAAGACGCGACGATTCAGATGAGTACGACTTGCGAACCCATCGAAAGCGCCGCCGACGTAATCAATCCCAACGTCGTCAAAGTCGTAACCGATCACACTGGCTTCGCGTTGTATTTCTCGCGCAATCCGCTGCCTTATCCGCGCAACGAAGTCATCGCGCACGGTTCGCTCGCGGCGGCTTTGGCGAACGAACCCGCGTTGCTGGCGCGTTATGCCAAACACACCGGGCTTTATGTTTATCGCCGTGAGTTTTTGTTGCGTTACGCGCAACTCACCAGCACGCCGCTCGAACAAAGCGAATCGCTTGAACAATTGCGCGCGCTCGAACACGGTTACCGCATCCGCGTCGTTAAGGTCGCCCATCGTTCAATTGGCGTAGACACGCCGGAAGATTTGGCTTTCGTCCGCCAACAATTTGAGGAATAAAAATGCCCGTCAAAGAAATTTTGCTCTTAGGCAATCAACAACTTTGGCAACCGTCGGCGGTTATCGCTGAGGTTCATTCATCGGCGACGCAAGCGCTGGTGGCGGATTTGGCTGATACGTTGGCGGACTTTCGTTTGCGCAACAGTTTCGGACGCGCGATTGCCGCGCCGCAAATCGGTGCGCGGCAACGAATGATTTTCGTGAATATGCAGGACGGCAGCGATCCGTTCGCCCTCATTAATCCGCAAATCGTAAGCGTCAGCCCGGAGTTGTTTGAGTTGTGGGACGATTGTTTTTCGTTGCCCAACCTGATGGTGCGCGTGAGCCGTCACGTCAGCATTGACATAGCGTTCACCGATCAACACGGCGCGGCGCATACGTTGACGGCGACGAATGATTTATCGGAATTGTTGCAACACGAGTTAGACCACCTCGACGGAATTCTCGCCACTGACCGCGCCATTGATGCGCGCAGTTTTGCGATGCGCAGTGAGATCAGAAGAAGCTGAAGCAACTGCCAACGCCAACAAACAAAGGCACAGCCAGGCGTTGGCAGTAATCTGCAAATTGAAATCCAACAG
>JANNUY010000805.1:0-1523 GCA_031414155.1 Acidobacteriota bacterium | reverse complement strand
CGCCGCCGCCGCCGCCGCCCAACCCCCTGCCGCAGCGGTTGGATGATAAGGCTATCGGCGCGTCGGCTTCGTTGCGGGCGCAGATGGAACAGCATCGCCAGGATCCGGTTTGCGCTTCGTGTCATGCGAAAATGGACCCGCTGGGTTTCGCGCTCGAAAATTACGACGCCGTCGGCGCGTGGCGCACTAAAGACGGCAACTTCCCGATTGACGCCAGCGGCGCGCTGCCCGATGGACGCGCGCTCAACGGCGCGGCTGATTTGCTCGCGGCGCTCAAGACGGATCGCCAGGTTTTCACCGAAGCATTAGCTGAAAAGCTGCTGACATATGCGCTGGGACGCGGCGTCCAACGCCACGACCGCGCTGCCGTCAAACAGATTGCGGCCAACGTGAGCGCACAGCAATATCGGTTTTCAAGTATGGTGTTAGAGATCGTGCAAAGCCTGCCGTTTCAAAAGCGCAGCAGCGAGCCTGCGCCGCGCACGATGGAGCAAACAGCTTTGGTTCGATAAGGCCGCGTCAGACGTGCCTGTCTAATTGGTTGCAAGAACGATTTATAGGAGATCCTCAATGATTGTCACGAAAAAACATTTGCCGCGCCGCACCTTTCTCAAAGGCGCAGGCGTCACACTCGCCTTGCCGTTGCTCGACGCAATGACGCCCGCGTTGGCAAAAGCCGCTGAGCAAGCCAAAGCGCCTACGCGCTTGTTGTTTTGCGCCGTGCCCAACGGCATCGAAATGAAGGCGTGGAAGCCGCAAGGCACGGGCAAAGATTTCGAGTTCACGCGCATTCTCAAACCGCTCGAACCGTTCCGCGCAGACGTGTTGATTCTGTCAGGCCTCGCCCATCGCACGGGCGCGTCGAAAGAAGCGGGCGACCATGCGCGCGCGGGCGGCAACTATTTGACGGGCGTACATCCCAAACGCACGACCGGCGCTGACATCGAAGTCGGCATCTCTGTTGACCAAATCGCCGCGCAAGCCCTCGGCCATAAGACGCGGCTGGCTTCGCTCGAACTCGGTTGCGAAGCGACGCGTATGGTCGGCAGTTGCGACGCGGGTTATAGCTGCGCTTATCAAAACAGCATGGCGTGGCGCACGCCGCATACGCCGATGCCGCCTGAAATCAATCCGCGTTCGGTGTTTGAACGTTTGTACGGCAGCCTCGAATCCAGCCTTGATCCCAAAGCGCAAGCCGCGCTGAACGAAGACCGCCAGAGCGTGCTCGATTACGTCAACGCGCGGACGAAAAAGCTGGTCAGCACGCTGGGCCCGAACGACCGGCGCAAGCTTGATGAATACCTGACCGCCATCCGCGAAGTCGAAAAGCGCATCGCCCGTGTCGAAAGCGACAACCTCGCAAACAATGGGCAACTGACGCCTGAAATCGAGAAGCCCAACGGCATTCCGACCAATTTTGCCGAACACGTCAAGCTGATGCACGACCTGCTGGTCATCGCGTTTCAATCCGACATCACGCGCATCTCGACGATGCTTTACAGCCGCGAAGGCAGCAACCGCGC
>JANNUY010000804.1:0-3819 GCA_031414155.1 Acidobacteriota bacterium | reverse complement strand
TGGTGCTGGAAGCCATGAAAATGGAGCATGTGATTGTTGCGGCGCGCGACATCCAGCAAGTTCACCGTCTGTTTGGTTCCAGTGGGCGTTATGTAAGTGAAGTCGCCTCGTTGCGCGGCTTCGCTGAGAAACGGTGTTGAGAACGTTGACGTAGACGGTTGCGGCTGCGCTTCGTAATACGCAAAGAAAAACAGCTTCTTTTTCAGCCGGCTCGAAAAGGGCACGAGCGGGCCGCCGATGGAACCGACCGGGTTGTGATTGCGCGTCTTGTTGCGCGCCAGTCCTTGCATGTTGCGGAAGAAAGAATTGGCGTTGAGCGCTTCGTTGCTGCCTTGATAGAGAATCTTGCCGTGGTATTGCTCTGAACCGCGTTTGGTGGTCATGCGAATTTGCATCGCGCCTTCGCCGCCCGCTTCCGCACCCAGTCCCGTCGTCGAAACGCTGACTTCCTCGATGGCATCAATGCGCGCCGGAGCGAAGGCGAAGAAGCTGGTGCCGCCGCTCTTGAACCGCTGTGAATTGTTGTTCATGCCATCAAGCGTGATGTTGAGCGAAGCATTGGGTAGGCCATTGAAAGTGCTGTTGCGGTCACTCGTGCTGCGAGAACTGCCTGCGATCAACGTGGCGAAATTCAAGCTGTCGCGCCCCGCGAAAGGCAGGTTCTGAACGAGCTTGTTATTGATGGTGCTGCCGACTTCAGCGGTCGTGGTGTTGAGTTGTTCAGCGCTGGCGTCAATCTGGACGGTGTCAGTAGCCGCGCCAACATTCAATTCTATTGAGACGTTGGTGGTGCGACCCGATTCGACGACGACTGCCGCAATCACCGAGTTCTGAAAGCCAGTGGCAGAGACGGTGAGCCTGTAAGAGCCAAACTGCAAGGTCGGGAAAATGAACCCACCATCACTAGAGGTAACGGTAGTTTGCTCAACCCCGGTGGCGTTATCCGCAGCTTTGACCGTGGCATTAGGAACCACCGCGCCGTTTTGATCGCGCACAATGCCACGAATGCCTGTCGCAGTGATTTGCGCCAACGCAATAGTTGCCACCATCGCCATAACCCCGGCCTGAACGAACGCGAAAGCATTCAGCCTGAACAGTGTTGGTAATTTCATTGCAGCCTCTCCTGTCTAAATTCACGGCAATCCACTGCGTAATAGCAAAGACATGCCGCAACTTACCGGAGGATTCCGGTATTTCTGCCAAGAAAAATTTAATTGCAGAGTAAGTAGATACCTGAACAGCGCAATGCGTCTTGTATGTCACTAAGACTGTTTGAATAGATTTAGGGATGAGTGGCCGACGGGTTATCAGCGTGGTCAGTCATGCTGGCTTACATATCTCTCGTTTTCTTGACAGAGAAATTGAGCATATTGTATACAATTTCTGCCTGCTATCACTTTTCACAATTAGTTGCTTTCGGATAGTTTCCTTTGCTTGGCTTGGTTCTGGCTGGCGGCTATGTCCGCTTTCATCAGGAAAGGCTGGGTAAATTAAAAGGAGAAACTGCCATGTCTGTGCAATTGCCTTCTGGCAAATACTACGGGGAGACGTTACGCAGCCGTCAAATCGGCAGCTTCGCATTGTCTGAGCGCGTCTATTCACCGGGGTATCAAACCCCCAAACACACTCATAAACAGGCGCTCTTCTGCTTCGTTATGCAGGGAGATTACACAGAAAATTATGGAGGCAAGGTGCGTGAATGCGCCTCTTCGACATTGCTCTTTCACCCGCCGGGGGAGTTGCATGCCGAACACTTTCACGAGGCGGGCGGGCGGTCGTTTATCGCTGAGATCGCGCCCGAATGGCTTGCGCACATGCGCGGATATTTGCCCGTGCCAGAAAGCTCTGCCGGGTTTCAGGGCGGTGTGTTTGAATTGCTGGCGCGCAAATTATACCGGGAGTTCACCCACGAAGATTGCGCGGCTCCGCTCATCATCGAAGGGCTGATGATGGAGATGTTGGGCGAAACGCTGCGTGGCACTTCCGCTCAACCTTTCCACGCCGCGCCGCGCTGGTTGCAACGAGTAAAAGACCTGTTGCACGCGCGGTTCGCTGAAAATCTCGCGCTGTCTGAACTCGCACTAAATGTCGGCGTTCATCCGGTTCATTTGGCACAGTCGTTCCGCAAAACTTATCAATGTACGGTCGGTGAATATGTGCGCAAGCTGCGCATTGAGTATGCCAGCCGCGAACTAATCACCACGGCCAAACCGATTGTGGAGATTGCACTCGCGGCGGGTTTCTGCGATCAGAGCCATTTCACTCGAACGTTCAAGCGCGCTATAGGGGCGGCGCCTTCGCAATACCGCGAATCGCTCCGCGAGACTTGAACTGATAACTCAGCGAAAGCTGTTCTTCTCTCGGCCAGCGGTAAAACAATTTCAGGTTTGCCTGCCTGTCACAATTTTCAACACTAATTGAGTTCAAGCCGTCTTACAGAGATGCAAGACGGCTCGCCACCGCGCCTGCTTTACTGCCGCTTCATACCCCCACTCCGACAAATCTCAACTATGGCTAACCGGCAAATGACGCGAGTAAAAATTATAGATTCACATACCGGCGGCGAACCGACGCGCGTAGTCATCAGCGGCGGTCCCGCTTTGGGGCACGGATCAATGGCGGAACGGCTGGCGCGTTTCAAAGCCGACCACGATTACTTTCGCTCAGCAGTCGTGAACGAACCGCGCGGCAATGACGCGGTTGTCGGCGCGTTGCTGTGCGAACCCACCGACCCAACGTGCGCGGCGGGCGTGATCTATTTCAACAATGTCGGCTATCTGGGCATGTGCGGTCACGGCACGATTGGCTTGATGGTGACGTTGGCTTATCTGAATCGCATCAGGCCAGGGACGCATCGCATTGAGACGCCTGTCGGCGTAATCGCCGCGACGCTCGACGACAACAATTACGTCAGCGTGGACAACGTGCCGAGTTATCGGTTGGCAGCGAATGTTGCGGTGGAGGTGCCTGGATACGGCTCGGTCAGCGGCGACATCGCCTGGGGCGGCAATTGGTTTTATTTGGTCAATGGCAATGGTCACCAACTAACGCTCGACAATCTTGAGGCGCTCACCGATTTCACTTGGCGGATTCGACAGGCATTGACGCGGCAAGGCATCACGGGCGCGAACGGACAGGAGATTGACCACATCGAATTGTTTGGGCCATCGCAACAGGACGGCGTACACAGCAAAAACTTTGTGCTGTGTCCCGGCAAGGCGTATGACCGCTCTCCCTGCGGCACCGGCACGAGCGCGAAGCTGGCGTGTTTGTACGCTGATGGCAAATTGCAGGAAGGGCAGATTTGGCGGCAAGAAAGCATCGTCGGCAGCGTTTTTGAAGGAACCGTGCGCCTGGGCAATGGTGCTAACGGTAAAGTTTCCCCCACGATCAAAGGGTCTGCGTTCGTCAATGCTGAGGCTGAATTGATTTTGGACCAGCGTGATCCGTTCTGTGATGGGATTCGTCAATGACTGCACTCCTGGCTTCAAGTGCTTTTGATCTGGCGATTGTGGGCGGCGGCATCGTCGGAGCAGCGTGTGCATGGGAAGCCGCGCGGGCGGGCTTGCGCGTGGTGGTCATCGAAAGCGGCGTGATCGGCGGCGGCGCAACGGCTGCCGGAATGGGACATCTCGTCGTGATGGACGATTCGGAAGCGCAGTTCGCCTTGACACATTACTCGCAGCAACTATGGCAACAGATCGCGCCCGAACTGCCGAGCGATGTCGAGTACGAAGAATGCGGGACAATCTGGGTAGCCGCCGACGAAGAGGAAATGGATGAGGTGCGGCGCAAAGTTCATTTTTATCAAACACGCGG
>JANNUY010000803.1:0-1977 GCA_031414155.1 Acidobacteriota bacterium | reverse complement strand
CGACACGGTGTGCTTTTCCATGTATTCAGACATGTCTAACCGCACCATCGCGTGTTCGTCATCGAATAAGAACTCAGCCAACGCCCGCGCCGTCTCGGTTTTACCTACGCCCGTCGGGCCTAAAAAGATGAACGATCCAATCGGACGTTTCGGGTCTTGCAAGCCTGCCCGCGCACGACGCACCGCGTTGGCAACGGCTTCCAACCCTTCGTCCTGGCCGACCACGCGCGCGCGCAAGCGGTCTTCCATGTGTACGAGCTTCTGCACTTCGCCTTCAAGCATTTTGCTCACCGGCACACCCGTCCAACGCGCTACGATTTCGGCCACATCTTCTTCGGTAACTTCTTCTTTCAGCGCACGTCCGCCTTTTTGCAGTTCAGCCAGCCGCTCGTGGTCGGATTCAATCTGCTTTTGCAGTTCAGAAACCTTGCCATAACGAATCTCAGCCACCTTGCCGTAATCGCCCGCGCGTTCAAATTTTTCCGCCTCGACCTTCAGCGTTTCCTGCTGCCCTTTCGCCGCGCGAATCGCGTCAATGATGGCTTTCTCTGATTGCCACTTCGCTTTCATCGCGTTGGACTTTTCTTTCAGATTCGCCACATCTTTTTCGAGCTTCGCCAATCGCTCTTTCGAGACCGCGTCTTCTTCACGCATCAGGGCTTGGCGTTCAATCTCGCGTTGAATCAAGTCGCGTTCGACTTCGTCAATTTCCGTCGGCAACGAATCAATCTCAATGCGCAGCTTCGACGCCGCTTCGTCAATCAAGTCAATCGCTTTATCGGGCAAGAAGCGATCAGAGATATACCGATTCGACAACGTAGCCGCCGCCACAATCGCCGCGTCTTTGATGCGCACGCCGTGATGCGTTTCGTACTTGTCTTTCAGCCCGCGCAAGATCGCAATCGTGTCTTCTACGTTCGGCTCGCCGATGTAAACCTGCTGAAAGCGGCGTTCCAACGCCTTATCCTTCTCAATGTATTTCTGATACTCGTTCAGCGTCGTCGCGCCCACACACCGCAACTCGCCGCGCGCCAACGCGGGCTTCAACATATTCGAAGCGTCAACCGCGCCCTCAGCGCCACCCGCGCCGACCAACGTATGCAACTCATCAATGAATACGATGATTTGCCCTTCGGCCTTTTCGACTTCGCGCAAAAAGGCTTTGAGGCGTTCCTCGAATTCGCCGCGATATTTCGCGCCCGCCAACATCGCGCCCAAGTCCATCGAAACCAGCCGCTTGTTCTTGAGCGTCTCCGGCACGTCGCCCGAAATGATGCGTTGCGCCAAGCCTTCGACGATGGCGGTCTTACCTACGCCCGGCTCGCCGATGAGGACTGGATTGTTTTTGGTGCGCCGCGACAACACCTGCACCGCGCGGCGAATTTCGTCATCGCGCCCAATCACCGGATCGAGCTTGCCCTGTCGCGCCAACTCGGTCAGGTCGCGCGAATATTTCGAGATCGCCTGATAGCTTTCCTCCGCGTTTTGCGAAGTCACTCGCGCGCCCGCGCGCATTCCCTCAATCGCCTTTTCCATCGCTTCGCGCATAGCGCCGTGCTGCCGCAAAATCTTCCCCGCATCGCCCGACTTGTCTTCGACGATGGCAAGCAGCACGTGTTCGGTCGAAATGAATTCGTCCTTGAATTTGTCGGCTTCTTTCTGCGCCTGACCCAATACATTGGTCGTGCGATTGCTATAAAACCGCTGCGAGAAACCCGACACCTGCGGAAACTTTTTGATCGCGGCTTCGGTTTCGGTGACGACGGCAGGCAGGTTTACGCCCACCTTGCCCAGCAACGGACGCGTAACGCCTTCAGCCTGTTCGAGCAACGCCAGCAAGATGTGTTCGGGTTCGATCTGTTGATGCTGCAACTTCTCGGCCAGCGCCACGGCTGACTCAACGGCTTCCTGACCTTTTAAGGTGAATTTATCGAGTCTCATACTGCTCCTCTCATTTCGCAACCGCCTTATTATTTT
>JANNUY010000802.1:0-3805 GCA_031414155.1 Acidobacteriota bacterium | reverse complement strand
GCCGTGTCCGTAGCCCGACCGTTAGCGAGGGCTACCTCGGCAATGCGTCCGTTGGTGGCAATTAGCCTAATGCCGAGGTAGCCCTCGCTAACGGTCGGGCTACGGACACGAGATCGCTTCCCATTGAAAATCGCTATTATTACGGCAGGCGCGTCGGCATTCCGCTGTTAGAGGGCACGAAAACTGCGCCGTCATCCAGACCCGCGCTAAACGTCAGTCGCGTCGTTTGGCCGTCATTCAAATTCAATAAGTAAAGTTCTCCATCGCCGTCGCGCCACGAAGTCATCAACAACCGGTCGCCACGCGCTGACAAAGAAGGATTGCTGTCGCCTTGCTCGCTAACCACGCGATAAGCGCCCGTGGCAAGCTCGGCAATCGCAACGCCGGTGAGTCTAGTGACGGTGTTTGCGGTTGTAAAGGCCAGCTTTTGCCCGTCGGCGCTCCAACTCAAACCGCCTACGGGTTGGGCGTCGCGGGTCAATTGACGCAATGAACTGGTCGCGCGTTCAAACACCCACACCTCGTCGGCGTGGGAACGATTTGAAATAAAAGCCACCTGATTGCCGTCCGGTGAAATCGCCGGACAGTATTCGCGCGTCGCGTCGCTGGCAGGCACTAACACTTGCCGTGCGCCACCACCCGCTGTCATGAACTCAATGCCGTCGCCCGAAGCGAACGCAATGAAGCTGCCGTCGGCAGATACGGTGGGAGAAACTTCGTCGAGGGTGTTGATCGTCAGGCGATTTAAGGCGGTCAGTTGCGGACGCCGCGTACGCCAAGCCTGACTGATCGAAGCCGCAAACAGTTCGTAATGGCTGCCCTCGCGTGCGGCAAAGACCACGCCGCGTCCGGCACGCGCTAATGACGGAGCCGTGTGCCCACGCCCGGTGTTGGTGAGCTGGCTCACTTGCCGCGAATTCAAATCGAGCAGATACAACTCAGCCGCGCCGCCGCGTTGCGAGAGAAAAATCACATGCTGGCTTTCGCCGCGCGCGTCCTGCGCAAAAACCGTGTTCCCCAACGCCATCAGGCACAAAGCAAAGACGCCAAGTCGCTGAACCAACTGATTACCTGATTGCGCAAAAAAATTGCCTACCGCACTGCCTACCATTCTAAAAGCCATAATGCGTTCCCTTAGATCCTTTCCGCCTATCGAATGCGCCGGATGGCATTATTCGCCGTATCGGCAAAGATCACTTCGCCATTCAAACCGAGGGTGATACCAAGCGTTGGCACAACCGTGAGTACGCCCGATCCTCCTTGCACCGTAATCACGATGCCGGAAGCCTGCAAATTCAACAGCGCACTGGTCGGCGCACCATAATCGCCGGTATAACCTTTGACCTGCTGCTGTCCCGCATAGGTCGCCGCCGTCGCCGTGTTCCCCGCTAAAGTCAGGCGTAAGATGCGATGGTCGCCCGTGCCGGGGAAAAGTGCTCCGCCGTTGGTCACATACGCAAAATTACCGGTGCTGTCTACGACCACATCACGCGGACTATTGAGCGGCGCACCACTAATCAACGTATCAAAGCCGGTCGTAAAAGCACTGCCCGGTGCTTTCTCGCGCAAGATCGCATTAAGTCCCGCATCCACGACCAACAAGCGCCCCTGGTTGTCGAAGGTCAATCCCGTATAGGCGTTGACCGCAGCATTGGTGATGCCGGGGTCAGTCGCTCCCGGCAAAAAGCTGACGGGAACGCTCGCAATCGCGCCGGTGGTGCGCGACACGCGGCGCACACGCTTGTTACCTGCTTCGCAAAGATAAATGTCACCAGACGTAGGGTGAACGGCAACGTCTAGCGCGCCAACCAGTCGGGCTTCTAACGGATTAGGGCCGTCCTGCGCAAAACGAGCCGCATCAGGGTTGCCACCCGCCACAGTTGTCACTACGCCGGGGTCTACTGAGATTCCGACATCGCCTCCATAGAAAACTACGATCTGATCCGACGTATTGATAAAGCGGATGCGGCTGGTGCGACGATTGACAATATTATTCGTAGTGCCTTGCAAGCCCGGCCCGCCGCGCGAATCAGCGACATACAAACCTTGTGAAGTCGCCCAGAGCCCTGCCGCAGTATCAAACCCGCCGAACTTTATTTGCACGCCATCCGTGCTGTCGCCCAAACCTGCGGCGGAATTGACAGTAGTGATGCGACCGGGTTGTACCGTGACGGCACTGGTGGTTCCGGCAAACAGCGTCACTGGTTTCAGCGAACGATTGGTAAAACGAATGTTACCGCCCTCAGAAATCCATAAGCCGCCATTCGTCGGATCAATCGCCACGCCTGCCGGAGCGCCCAGCAGGGCGGCATTGGCAAGCCCGGTGTCGTAAGGCTTGGTCAATCCGGTACCGAAAACGGTTTCAACCTGATTACCGGCAATCGTCTTACCGGCGACTTCGACGGAAGTGTTTTTAACGTTGACGTAACGAACGCGTCCGCGCAATCCCTGATTAGTTGCCTGATCGCAGACGAAAATGCCATTGGCGTCTCCGGCAATGCCTACGTTGCCCGAATCGAAGAACTTGAATTGGCTGATCGTACGCGGGCCGCCGTCGCCGCAAGTGGAGGCAGGGTCAGGATATTCGCACGACGTTTCGCGTTTGCCTGCGACATCAGCGGGATTGCTGGTGCTTTCGGTTCCAACAATGTTGTGAGCCGCGCGATTGGCGATATAAAGCTGCGAACCGACGAGCGCCAACCCCGATGGGAAAGGGCGATTCTTATACGGCGAGCCAACCGGAGGCGTGCGCTGCTGGGGAAATTGAACCACTAACGTAGCTGGATTCGCGCCTACGTTGACGACGCGGTTATGTCCCGTATCAGCCACATAGATATTGCCTGCACCATCCACCGCCACCGTACGCGGTTCGAGCAGTCTCAAAGCGGTCGGCGCTCCGCCTTCAAAGACGGCTTCGCCCGTGGTGCTTTGTCCGCTGCCCGCCACCAAGACCGGTGTACCGCCGGTTGCGCCAATGCGGTAAACACGATTGCCGGTATTTGCCGCATCGCAGAAATAAACATCGCCAGTGCCGGGGTGTACTCCCAAACCCGACACGGTCGCGCCTAAGTTCCCTTGGGCGAGCGTTCCGACGTTGCCGCGATTGATCGGCACGCCGCCGCTAACCATGAGGTCTGCATTTGAGATATTCAGGAAGCGAATGGCCGGCGTAATCGAATCAATAAAATAAACCCGGTCACCGGTGTTGCTCACCGCCAAACCCGTCACGATTCCTAAGTCAGCCGACAAACCCGTTGCGTTGTCATTGATGTCCAACCCGCCGCCTGCCAGCGTCCTGATCGTACCCGGCGCAATCGTGCGTCCGGCAATCTGTACGGGGTTGCGCGTCGTGTTTACGAAACGCATCACCGGAACCGAGACACCCGCATCAATGAAAAACACGCCACGCCCTTGCGTGTCGGTGGCGACTTGTAAAGGTGAAAGCACGGCAGCTTCAGAAGCCAGATTGCCATCGCCGAAAAGTCCGCCTGCGATGGTGTCAATAATCAATGAGCCGTTACCTGCAAACGTAGTCCCGCTCCCGGTCGCCAAGCCGCCTTGTGTTTCGATAATGCCGCCCGTCGAACTGCCTGTGACCTGGGTGTTGCGCACGACGACATTGGCTCCCTCAGAAATCACCGCGCCATTGCCGCGCACGCTCGTGCCGCCGTTGCGCACCTGCACAAAACTTAATAAACAACTCGCCAGCGAGTTACGGGCAAAAAAGATCGAGCCAAAATTTCCGCCTGTTCCGATGCGATCAAAAACGATGTATTTGGAATTCGTCAGCGAAGCCACGTTCACC
>JANNUY010000801.1:0-7929 GCA_031414155.1 Acidobacteriota bacterium | reverse complement strand
TGGTCAAAGGTTGGGAACCGGTGAAAATACTGCCCGCCTTAACCGAAAACGCCGTGCGTTATATCGAGTCACGCGCCAAACAAACACAGCCGTTCTTTTTCTATTTAGCGCTGACTTCGCCGCATTACCCGGTGGTGCCTGCGCCGGAATTCGTGGGCAAAAGCAAAGCCGGTGTCTATGGCGATTTCGTAGCGCAAACCGACGCGGCTGTGGGCGCAGTGCTCGACGCGCTCAAACGCAATGGACTGGATAAAAACACGCTGGTTATTTTCACCAGCGACAACGGGCCGGAAGTTGTCGAATTGGAAGTTGGCGCGTATGAGCGGCTGCGTGTGTCGCAACACGCCAGCATGCTCAACTGGCGCGGCGTCAAACGCGATGGTTGGGAAGGCGGTCATCGCGTGCCCTTCATCGCCCGCTGGCCGGGACGCATCGCTGCTGGCCGCACCAGCGACGCCTTGATCGGCCACGTAGATTTGATGGCGACACTGGCGAGTCTGACCAAATTCAAATTGCCGGAAGCTGCCGCGCCGGATAGCTACGATCAAACGCCCGTGCTGTTGGGCAAAGGCGGGAAAAAGCCCGTGCGCGAGGCGCTGGTTTATCACCAGATCAACGGGCACTTGGCCTTGCGCAAAGGCGATTGGGTGTTGGTGGATTCCCCCACTTGCGGCGACGGCAACAAAGAGCCGGAATGGTTCCGGCGTGAACGCGGCGCGCACGATTGCGCGGGCGCAGGCGCGCTTTACAATCTGCGCAATGATCCGGCGCAAACCAAAAACCTTTACGACTCACAACCCGCCACGGCGCGTGAACTGAAAGCCTTGCTCGATCAATATCGCCAAAACGAACGCACCGCTCCGCGAGTCGCACATTGACGTACTGTGCAAATTGAAATTTCACGCGAAAAGGAGGCTTTCAATGCAAAAGATTCTGCTGCTGATTATGATGTCTTTGCTGGTCGTAAAGGCAACGGCGCAACCAAAGAAGTTCGATGTCGTCGTTTACGGCGGAACCGCAGGCGGCGTAATGACCGCAGTCGCAGCCGCACGCGAAGGGTTAACTGTCGCCTTACTCGAACCGACGAAACATCTGGGCGGCATGGTGACCGGCGGACTCTCTCGCACTGACTTTGGCAAGAAAGAAGTCATTGGCGCGATTGCGCTGGAGTTCTATCAACGCGCAGGCAAAAAGTATGGGCGCGACATCGAATGGATGCCCGAACCGCGCATCGCCGAGGCCGTCCTCAACGAGATGATTGCCGAAGCGAAAACGATTACGGTCTTGCTGAATCATCGCCTGAAAGAAAAAAGTGGCGTCAAAAAACAAGGCACGCGCATCACCGAAATCACGATGGAAAACGGCGCGCGCTTTGTCGGCGCGGTCTTCGCCGATGCGACTTACGAAGGCGATTTGATGGCGCAGGCCAAAGTCGAATTCACTTGGGGGCGCGAATCGTCGGCGCAATACGGCGAATCGCTCGCGGGCGTGCGTCCCAAAGATCGCAATCACCAATTCGATTTTGCGGTGTCGGCTTACGACGAAAACAAAAAGCTCTTGCCCGAAATTCAAAAAGAACCGCGTGGCGAAATCGGCGCAGGTGACCGTAAAGTGCAGGCGTATAACTACCGCATGATTTTGACGAACGATCCCGCCAATCGGATTCCGTTCGCCAAGCCAGCCAGCTATGACCCGATGCGTTTTGAATTGGCGGCGCGCTGGTTGAATGGATTCGTGAAAGACAAAGGCCGCGCTCCGCGTATGAATGAAATCCTGTTGCCCGCCCAAGTCGCAGGCAAACAGAAATGGGACTTCAACAATCGCGGCGCGTTTTCGACTGATTACATCGGCAAAAGCTGGGACTATCCGAACGCGACTTACCAACGCCGCGCCGAGATTGCGCTCGACCACAAACGTTATACGCAGGAGCTGTTTTACTTCCTGCAAAACGATCCGCGCGTGTCCAAAGAAACCCAAGCCGAAGTCACGCCATTCGGCATTGCCAAGGACGAATTCACGGACAACGACCACTGGCCTTATCAGCTTTACGTGCGCGAAGCCCGCCGTCTGGTGGGCGGTTCCGTCGTCACGCAAAAAGACATTCAGACTGAATTGACGAAGCCCGACGTGATTGCGATGGGTTCGTACAACAGCGATTCGCACAACGTGCAACGCTGCGTCACGCCTGAAGGCTACGCGCAAAACGAAGGCAATATGGAAGTCTCCGTCACGCCTTATCAAATCCCGTATCGCATTTTGCTTCCCAAACAAACACAAGCCACCAACTTGCTCGTTCCCGTCTGTTTTTCGGCGAGCCACGTGACTTATTCGACGCTGCGCATGGAGCCGCAATACATGCTGATCGGACAAGCCGCAGGCATCGCCGCGAAAATGGCGATTGAAAATAAAGTCGCCGTGCAAGCGATCAACACTCAACAGTTGAGCGCGAAACTAAAAAGCCTCGGCGCAGTGTTTGAGTGGAAGAAACCTGAAACAAAATAGATTCAAATAATTTTCTTGTCCCTCATTTTCCTGTTGGCTGAATTCAATTTGGCAGACAAGAAAATATGGGAGAGGAAAATATGAGAAAAACTATGTTACGAATTTTATCGGTGATTTTATTGGTCAGCGTGAGTGCGTTGGCGCAAACGAAACAATATGATTTGGTGATTTATGGTGGCACTGCCGCTGCCGTGACCGCCGCCGTGCAAGCCAAACAGCTAGGAAAAACCGTCATCATTGTTTCACCCGACAAGCATCTGGGCGGACTATCGAGCGGCGGACTGGGTTTCACCGACACGGGCAACAAAGCCGTGATCGGCGGACTCGCGCGTGAGTTCTATCATCGCGTTTATCAGCATTATCAAACGCCCGCCGCGTGGCAGCAGGAAAAGCGCGAACAGTTCGGCAACAAAGGCCAAGGCACCGTCGCGCTTGATGGCGAAAACCGCACGATGTGGATTTTTGAGCCGCATGTAGCCGAGCAAGTGTTTGAAGAGTTGATCGCTGAATACAAAATTCTTGTCGTGCGCAACGAATGGATTCAACGCGGAAACGGGCGCAAAAACGGCGTCAAAAAATCTGACGCACAAATCGTTTCGATCAAAACATTGAGCGGCAAAACCTACAGCGGCAAGATGTTAATTGACGCCACCTACGAAGGCGATTTGATGGCGACCGCAGGCGTCAGCTATCACGTAGGCCGCGAGTCAAAAGATCAATACGGCGAACAATGGGCGGGCGTGCAAACAGGCGTGCTGCATCACAAACATCATTTGGATGCCGTCAGCCAACGCATCAGCCCGTATTGGATTCCCGGCGATCCATCGAGTGGAGTTTTGCCGCGTATTTCGACTGCGCCGCCGGGCGAATATGGTGCAGCCGATAAAAAGCTTCAGGCCTATTGCTTTCGCTTGTGCATGACCGACACGGCAGAAAATCGCGTGCCGTTTCCCAAGCCCGCTGGCTACGATCCGAAGCAATACGAATTGTTGCTGCGCATCTTCAATGCAGGCTGGCGCGAGACTTTTCAGAAATTCGACCGCATCCCGAATCGCAAAACCGACACCAACAACCACGGCCCATTCAGCAGCGATAACATCGGGATGAATTACGATTATCCCGAAGCCAGTTATGAACGCCGCCGCGCGATCATTGCGGAACACGAGCAATATCAAAAAGGCATGCTCTGGTTTATGGCGAACGACCCGCGTATGCCCGCCGACGTGCGCGCAGCCGTCAGCCAATGGGGCCTTGCCAAAGACGAATTCAAGGACAACGGCAACTGGCCGCATCAAATTTACGTGCGCGAAGCCCGTCGGATGATTGGCGCTTACGTGATGACCGAAAACGAATTGCTCAAAAAACGCGCTACGCCTGACTCAGTAGGGATGGGTTCATACGGCATGGACTCGCACAACATTCAGCGTTACATAATCGGCGCTGGCAAAGATGCTTATGTTCAGAATGAAGGCGACATCGGCGTGTCTACGAACGGTCCTTATCAGATTGCCTACGGTTCTCTCGTGCCGAAAAAAGGACAGGCCGATAATTTGCTCGTCCCCGTAGCGATGTCGAGTTCGCATATTGCTTACGGGAGCATTCGGATGGAACCGGTGTTTATGATTCTTGGTCAGTCGGCGGCAACGGCTGCGGTGATGGCGATAGAAGGCAAGCTGGCTGTGCAGGATGTTCCCTATGCGGCCTTGCGCCAGCGAATGTTGCAGGATAAACAAGTCCTTTCCTATCCCTAATCCACTGAGCATCACTCCCTGGAAACAAAATGAAAATTGCGATTTTTCTTTTCCTCAACTTGTTGTTTTTGACGACCGCTGGTTCACCGGGAACACCGGCGCAATCCGTACGCAAACCCAACGTCATTTTCATTCTCAGCGATGACATGGGCTACGCCGATATTGGAAGTTACGGAGTGAAAGACATTCGCACACCGCATCTCGACCGGCTTGCGCGCGAAGGTGTACGGCTGACGAACTGCTATTCCAACGGCCCAGTTTGCACGCCTACGCGCGCGGCCTTTGTCACCGGGCGTTATCAACAGCGCGTCAACAAAGCGATGGAATGGGCGGTGCTGCCCGATCAACGCAACGACACGCTGCCGCTTAGCGAAACAACGATTGCGCGAATGCTGAAAGATGATGGTTATGCCACGGCACTGATTGGCAAATGGCATTTGGGCTATCCGCTGGCGACGGGGCCGTTGGCGCACGGCTTCGACGAATACTTCGGCATCATCGGCGGCAATGCCGATATGGTTTCGCACGAAAATATCAACGGGGAAAATGTGCTGTATGAAGGCACGCAGCAAATCAAAAGCCCCGGTTACCTGACCACGCAACTCAGCCACCGCGCCGTCAAATTTATCGAACAGCAAAAAGCCAAACCGTTCTTTTTGTACCTAGCTTACAACGCCGTGCATTGGCCCTTTCAAGCGCCCGACAGCCCCGTGCGCAATCGTCAAACGTGGTATGACGGCGACCGCGCTGAATACGGACGCATGCTCGAAGCGATGGACGGCGGCATCGGCAGCGTGCTAGCGAAACTCGATCAGTTGGGGTTGGCAAAAGATACGCTGGTGATTTTCACCAACGACAACGGCGGCGAACGGCTCTCAAACAATGAACCGTTTTTTCATCACAAGGCTACGCTGTGGGAAGGGGGCATTCGCGTGCCCGGCATCGTGCGCTGGCCTGCGGCGCTGCCCAAAGGCAAAGTCTCTGCGCAAGCCGCGATCACCATGGATTTCACGGCGACGATTCTGGCGGCAATCGGCACAAAGCCTGCGCGGTCATTGGACGGCATCAACCTGCTGCCCATCTTGCAAGGCAAGCAACCCGTGCAGGAACGCACGTTGTTCTGGCGTATCATCACGCGGCCAGATCGGCAGATGAAAGCCGTGCGCCAAGGCAATTGGAAATACGTGCGCGATGGCGAGATTGATTTGCTGTTTGATTTGCAGAGTGATCCGCGTGAACGCCACGACCTGAGTTATCAAAATCAAACGCGCGTGCGTGACCTGCAGCGAGCGCTGGATGAATGGGAAAAACAATTCCCGAAATAACGGTTTTTCGTCGCTTGTGAGCGAGCCCCTAAGAAGCCTTGCAAGATGGAAAACTCAATTCAAAAGCTTTGCTCAAAATCGAGCTCCAGTATCCGCCTCCGCTGTTGCGTCCTTTGTTAGTCGGCGATCATACTGATCTTGTTTAACTGGATTATCAGTGACCGGATGATTACTTCGAAGGTCACGAAGCAAAGCCATTTAGTCTGAACTCGAAAACAATCAAACAAGGGGTTTTAACTGTATGCGTATTCATTACACCAAGCTACTTCTGGGTTTGTTGAGTTGCTGGCTCACCACCACGATTTTTGCCCAATCACCCACCGCCACCATTTCCGGCATCGTCACGGATGCGCAAGGCGGTGTGGTTGCGGGCGCTAGGGTCTCGGCGCTCAATCCTGCAACCGGAGCGCGCGTCACCGCTACCACCAACGCGCAGGGCTTTTATGTGCTCACGCAATTGCCGATCACGAGTTACAACGTCGAAGCCGAAATGACGGGCTTTAAAAAATATGTGCGGCAGGCGTTGGTCGTGACCACCGGCACGACTTCGGCGCTCGACATTCAACTCGAAGTCGGCGGCGCAAGCGACACGGTGACGATCACGGGCACGACCGAATTGTTGCAATCGCGTACGTCGGATGTCAGCACCTTGATCGAAAGCAAAAACGTGCAAGACCTGCCCATCGGTGATCGCCGTACGCTGAACCTCGTGCGCATCACGGGCGCGGCGGTTTTCGTCGCTTACGACGCGGGCGGCAAGCCCAATTTCAGTTTGGCGGGCGGACGCACGCAATCGCAGATGTTCTGGATTGACGGCGGTTCGGGGCAAAACATGCGCCTCGGCATCGGACAAGTAGACATTGATCCGCCGGTCGAAACCGTGCAGGAAGTCAAAATCATGTCGAACGGTTATTCGGCGGAATACGGCGGTTCGGCGGGCGGCGTGATTATCGCTACGACGAAATCGGGCACGAACGAATTTCACGGTGCGCTGTTTGAATATTTGCGCAACGACAAGCTTGATGCGGCGAATTTCTTCGCGCCCATCGTCAATAACCAGAAGGTCAAAGCGCCGCTGCGTTACAACGTATTCGGCGGCACGATTGGCGGCCCGGTCTTTCTGCCAAAATTCGGCGAAGGCGGCAAAGCGCTGTATGACGGCCACAACAAGACGTTTTTCTTTTTCGGCTATGAAGGTTCACGCCGTAAAGAAGGCCAGACGCGCGCGTTGACTGTGCCGACGCTCAAGATGCGCGCGGGCGATTTCAGCGAATTCCCGGCGAATATTGTTTATGACCCGGCGACCACGCGCACCGAAGGCGGTCGCGTCGTGCGCACGCCGTTTGCCAATCAATTGATTCCCACGAATCGCACTGACCCGGTGGCGGCGAAGTTGCTCGCGTTTTATCCGCTGCCGAACGTCGCCGGACTGGCGAATAACTTTCGCGGTAATTACCAACGCATTTTGACGCGCGACAATTACACGGCGAAGTTGGATCACAACTTTACCGAAAAAGACAAGATCAACGTGCGTTATCTCTATAACAGCGACAATCTGGGTTACACGTCGGTCTTTTCAAACATCGCGGCTGAGACGCTGACGCCTGCCTTGCGGCATCAGAACTATTGGTATTTCGGTTATACGCGTGTCATCTCGCCGACGATTATCAACGAAGCTCGTTACACTTATAGCAATCGCATTAACGACGAAGCCTCGTTCGGATTCAATGAATCGTGGCCTTCGCAATTGGGATTGAAAGGTGTGCCGAATCAGGCGTTCCCGAACATCAACGTCACGGGCGTGACTGCGTTGGGCGCAGGTTCGCATGCGCGCGCGCAACTGCCGATTCAACAGCATCAGTACGTTGACAACCTCTCAATCACGCGCGGACGCCACACGTTCAAAATGGGCGGTGAAGCGCGTCTTTCTGATAACTTTGAAGTCACTTATACGTCGGTCTCAGGGCAGTATGGCTTTGTGCCGCAAGCGACCGGCTTGCCCGGCACAGCGAGCTCAGGTTTGGGCTTTGCCAGTTTATTGCTCGGCGCGACGAACAGTTTGAACTTGCGCGTGACTGACGAACTCAAACGGCAGAGTTGGTACTATTCAGCGTTTCTGCAAGACGACTGGACGATCAATCAACGGCTGACGCTGAACATCGGCTTGCGTTGGGAAACCGACACGCCAATCAAAGATACGCTCGGACGGATGAACAGCTTTGATTTGACGCGGGTCAATCCGGTGTCAGGCACGCCCGGCGTGATCAAATTTTTGAACCCGGGCGACTCGCCTTATAAAACCGACGGGAATAATTTTGGCCCGCGTCTCGGCTTCGCGTGGAAGCTTTCTG
>JANNUY010000800.1:0-4633 GCA_031414155.1 Acidobacteriota bacterium | reverse complement strand
CGAAGCCTCGAAACTAGCGGCGGCGGGTTTCGCGGCGCATTGGCTCAAGGCCGATGTGGCAGGCAAAGGTACGCGCTATCGCGTCAGGTTCGGACGCTTTGCCAGTCAGGCCGAAGCCAAATCCCACGCCGATCAAGCGGTGAAAAAAGGAATGTTCGCGGAATACATCATCACGGTTTACGAAACGCCTACGGCCCTGGTCGCGGCGCGCAAGCCTACGCCTTCGCTTATGCTTGAAAAGGCCATCAGCGAAGCCAAGCCGACCGAGCCGAAAGTTGAGAAAACCCCACCAACGACGACTGAATCGGCTCCGCGCGAAGTAAAACCAAGCAAGGTCGCGGTGATTCCAATCAAGCCTGCGGAACCTGTAAACAAAGAACCTGAAAGCCCAAAATCCGCTGAAGCCGAAACGACCAAAGCCGCACCTGACAAAGTGACGCCTCCTCCTGTCATCGCGGGGCCACCGATGGCCGAAGCGTTGGGCGAGGTAGAGTTCACCAACCGCAATTGGAAGGTCGTGCGGAAAAGTACGGCGACCGATAAAAGCCTGCGCGCGGTCTATTTCGTAGATTCAATGACGGGCTGGACGGCGGGCGACGCGGGCGCTTTGCATCGCACGACCGATGGCGGCAAGACGTGGAAACCAATGCTGGCGGGCGCGCCCGCAACAATCACGCAGATTCAATTCATTGACTGGAACACTGGCTGGCTGCTCGGCGAACAGACGCGCAAAGAAGACGAACTGGTCGAAACCGTAATTCTTTCAACGACGAATGGCGGACGTTCGTGGACGAAAAAGAGCCTGCCCAACATTCTGGGCTTTTGGTTCACTGACACGCAAAAGGGCTGGGCCGTTGGCAAAAATGCAACTATCTTGCAGACTTTCGATGGCGGGAATGAGTGGAAACCATACGCAGACGCCGAAAAATTGATCGGGCTTCCGGTAGAATCGTCGAATTACAACTTTGGCTTTAGAGAGATTTCTTTTCTCGACGCCCAAAACGGCTGGCTCATCGGCAATTTTTATGGACGGGCGGCCACCAACATCGGCGGCCTGTTCGCCACCAACGACGGCGGCGCGACGTGGAAGCGAGTTCCCTTCACTGTGCAAACGCAATACAGTTCAGGACGCTTTACGCCGGGCACATTGCAATCAGTCCGTTTCACTGATGTGAGCGCGGGGTCTTTGACGGGCGAGATGAACGATGGTGAAGGCCGTTTTTTTTTCGTGCTGACGACGCGCGATGGCGGCAAGAGTTGGGATCAGTTCCGCACGCCGAGCCGAGCCGCGCATAGCTCGCAATTTTTAGGCACGGGCGTAGGATGGACGGCGGCAGCGGCGATGCGCGAAGGCGGGGCCGATGCAAAGGTTTTTGATACGACACTGATGCGCACCGATAACAGCGGCGCTTCGTGGCGGTCAGATTTCGTCGCGCGCGGCAACCGCATTCTCGGTGTATTCTTCCTTTCGCCACAACGCGGCTGGGCCGTCGGTGATCGCGGAATGATCTTGCGCTACGAAGAAAAGACAAAGACGAATTAACAATTTGGTATGGTGCTGGTGTTGGATGGGTGCGACTGACAATGTGATCGTGATTAAGCATGGCAGTACTCCAACACAATTTATTCGAGGCAGAAGATTCCTTTTACGGGTCGCCTCAACTCGACAAAGCGCAATCGGTGCTGGTGATTCAGTGCAATCCGTCGGAGCTTCATCTGAATCTGAGGCAAGCGGCGGCTTCGCTGGATGAGATGATGCCGAACCAGTTGCAAGCCGAAACGATTTCGGTCGCTTCGGCAGCGGGCTTGACGCAGCGGCTTTATCAACTGCGCGCGTCGGGTCGGCAATATGGCTTGATCGTATTGCTCGGCAATCTCAACCACACACACCTCGAACTCGCCAACGGACACCAACTCACCTGGTCAGAACTCGCTTATCAAGTGCTGTTGCCTTTCGAGCCGGAACACGTGTTGCTGCTGTCGCCGCTGCCCGACACCGAAGCGCCCGTACATACGATTTTTGAAGCGGTGCCGATGCTCAAGGCGATTTATGTTTCGCCTGTCGTCGAAGCGCGCCTGCAATCCGACGTGCTGAAATTCATGGTGTCTTACTTAGTCGCCCATTCACTGGACGATGCCGACCGCGCCTTTAGCAGCCAAGTCGCCGAGAAACTTTTCGCTACGCGGATGGTGATTCGCTGGACGTGGCGCGATTCGTTGAAACAACGCATGCTGAATATTTTCGAGATGTTAGGCACGATGGAAAAGCTCGAGGTCGCCGCTGAAGTCACGCGCCGCGCTGCACAAGCCGCTCCGCCTTATCCTCATCATCGCGTTACGGGCCGCGCGACCGAATAGCACGCAATGATTCTCCAAAAAACAAAAAGGACGCTCAAGCGCTTGAGCGTCCATTTTCTTTTTACTGGGAAGCAGGGAGTCGAACCCCGATAGGCGGATCCAGAGTCCGCAGTCTTACCATTAGACGACTTCCCAATTAGCAGTACTTGAAACGAACTGCATACTAAAAATCGGCTCAGTCTTTGTCAAGAAACGGCTCGAAACGTGGCGCGGTCGCCACGATGTCGCCGCGATGCCGTTGGTTGACAAAGGTCTTCTCAAACCTATAATTGCCGCCTTTTACGAGCCTTGCATAAGCCCGAGTCACGCGATGAAACTTTCGCTGTTAAGTATTCCAGCGGGTGGTCAAAATTTTGAACGCGATTACGCGCCAGATGAACTGGACGCGAGCGCACACGCTTTCACGATTAACGAAGCGCCGCACATCACGGGGCGCGTGAAACCGTCTGGCAAAGACTTTCACGTTACAGGCGAACTCAAGGCTGCCGTCGTCATCAGTTGTGACCGTTGCTTACGCGATCTTTTCATACCGGTTCACGAAACGTTCAAGCTCGTTTACGTACCAACTGACGAAGCGCGTTCGTCGCACGGCGAACGCGAAGTCAATGTGCAAGAACTCGACTTTGTTTATTTCGAAGACGACGAACTTGATTTAGACCAACTCATTCGTGATCAGCTAGAGCTGGCGTTGCCTACGCGCACTTTATGCAGCGAAGATTGTCGCGGCTTATGCGCCCAATGCGGCACCGACTTGAACCAAGCTGAATGCCAATGCGCCGCGCCGGTTGATCCGCGCTGGCAAGCGTTGGCCGATTTACAAAACAAAAACAATTAACTTTTATCTGGAGAGAAAGAAATGCCGAATCCTAAAAGACGCCACTCAAAATCACGCAGCCGCAAACGCCGTTCGCATGACGCCCTGACCCCGGCGGGTTACGCCTCCTGCCCGAGTTGCGGAGCGCCGCGCCAATCGCACCGCGTATGCCCAGACTGCGGGCAATATGACGGACGTCAGGTCATGCCCAAAAAGAAATCTTCTGAATAACGTAAACAATCGCTGAAAGGATTGAAGCATCACGCACACTGATAAGTTCGCGGTCTTCAGTCCTTTTGTTGTGTATAAGCCTTGCTGATTCCTCGTTTATGCTGACTACGATTGCCGTAGACGCAATGGGGGGCGACAACGCTCCGGCAGTAGAAGTCGAAGGCGCTATCCAAGCCGCCCGTGACTTGCGCGCCCGCATCCTGCTCGTTGGGCAGGAAGACGTAGTGCGCGCCGAACTCGTGCGTCAGGGCATTGATAACCCGCGTCGCCATCGCTTGCATATCGAAGTCGTTCACGCCAGCGAAGTCATCACAATGGATGAACCGGTCGCCACGGCGGTGCGTCGCAAGAAAGATTCTTCAATTCGCGTAGCGGCCAAGCTGGTGCGTGACGGCAAGGCGCACGGATTGGTGAGCGCGGGCAACACCGGCGCGGCGATGATTACGGCCAAGATGGTGTTGGGTACATTGCCGTCAGTAGACCGTCCGGCGCTCGCCGGCGTTTTCCCCGTTATCAAAGGCAAAGGCACGGTTGTGCTGGATGTCGGCGCGAATGCCGAATGCAAGCCTGAACACCTAAAGCAATTCGCTGTAATGGGCGCGATTTACGCGAAGGCTTTTCTCGACGTCGAAAACCCCAGAGTCGGCGTGATGAGCATCGGCGAAGAAGATTTGAAAGGTAATGACCTCACGAAAGAAACTTTCGCATTGCTAAGGCAAGCCCCCATCAATTTCATTGGCAACGTCGAAGGCCGCGACATTTTCACCGGCGACGTAGACGTGATCGTTTGCGACGGATTCACTGGCAACGTCATCCTTAAAACCAGCGAAGGTTTGGTTCACGCGATTATGTCGCTGCTCAAAAGCGAACTGAATCACACCTATATGACGCAGGCTGGCGCGTTGCTTTCACGGCAAGCCTTTCAAAACGTCAAGAAACACATGGATTATTCCGAACTCGGTGGCGCTCCGTTGCTGGGCGTCAAAGAACTCACGATGATCTGTCACGGAAGCTCTACGCCGAAAGCCATTCGCAATGCGATTCGCATTGCCAAGGAATTCCACAAACGCAACGTCAACGACCAAATTGAGCAGGAGCTAAACCGGGCAGGCAGCGCACAATAAACAGCCACCCCTGCTGAAAACACATGAGCAAATTGGCTTTTATTTTTCCCGGGCAAGGTTCGCAACACGCTGGTATGGGACGCGAACTCGCTGACCATTTCCCTGT
>JANNUY010000799.1:0-6193 GCA_031414155.1 Acidobacteriota bacterium | reverse complement strand
CGTGTCGCTGATGCCCGGCAGCGGCAGCGCACTGAGCGCGTTGACTTCGCTGCTCGCGGGGCCTGCGATGAGATGAACGTGATTCAAACGATTGAGCGTACCCACGGCCTGCCCCGCGCGAATGTGCGTGCCGCGCGGCACCCGCACCTCGACAACTTTGCCTTCGGCATCGCGCAGCAATTGCGCGCTCGGCAGACTCGCTAACGGCTGATCGTTCTGGTCGCGCCCAATGCGCACATGAATGTAACCGAACAGCGGCAAGCGCAAGCGTTCGCGCGTTTCGCCTGCGCCTTCGACTGCGAGCAGGCGCGTCACTCGTTCGGCATACATCGCATAAACCGTCTCGCCGTAAGCGCCGGGGATGTCGAGTCCGTTGTGAAACCATGCGTCTTCGTTGGGCGAACTCACGCCGCGAATTTCGCCGAACGTGCCTGCGATTTCGCGGCGCGCTTCAAACGGAAAGAACGGCCAGCGCGCTCCGGCGCTTTGCCCAAAGTTTTGCATGGCCGCGCGCAACTTCGCCGCAGGCACGCGCGCTTCGTCAGGGTTGATCACTGTGCCATACGTTTCGCCAGCGGGCAGCACTGCGCGCACTGCGCCATTGCCGCTGTCGGCGACGAAAAGCACATCGTCAGCGTTAAACGCCAAGCCCGTCGGGTATTGAAAGCGCGCTTCGCTCAATGCTCCGTCGCGCCAGCCGAAGCCGCCCGCCAACGTCGTAACGCTGGCTTCGATTCCCTTTTTCACGTTGCCGAATTGCAACAAACGAATTGTCGCACTGCCTGCTTCAGCAATTGCCAGCGCGCCATCGCGTCGCCAAGCCAAGCCCGTCGGTTGATCGAACGCGGCTTCGAGCGGCTTGCCATCGCGCACATTGGCTTCGCCCGTACCCGCCAGCGTTGTCACCGTGCCATTCATCTCTACGCGGCAGATGCGGTGATGTCCGGTGTCGGCGACGAGCAGACTGCCGTCAGCGGCGACGACCAAACCCGACGGCGTATGAAAGCCCGTCGCTAAAGTTTTGACTGCGCCGTTTGCGTCAAGCGTGCAGACGCGGTCGTTGTAAGTGTCGGCGATGAAAATCAATCGATTGCTATTCTTGGCGCCGTTGATGGCTACGCCGACGGGCGCGTTGAATAATGCTTGCGACGCCGCGCCGTCACGCCGTCCGCTTTGATTGGGCGTACCGGCTAACAACTCGACTGCGCCGGACGAACGGTCTACGCGATTGATGGTGTGCCCCCCTGAATCCGCCACGATCAATTTGTTGTCAGCCGCGAGCGCGATGAACGAAGGCGCATGCAAGGCTTTGGTGAGGGTTTGCGATGAGCCGTCACGCGCCACGCGCTTCAGTTCGCCGAGGCCGTCGCTGACATAAAGCACGCCGTCAGCGTCTATCGCTAAACCAAACGGATCGCCGAGCGCACGCGGTTCACGCACGTCGCGCACAAACGTCGCGGCGTGCGTCAACACACGCGGCGGCCTGACGCGCAACCACCAACGCCACGCGCACCAAAAGACCGCGAGCGCCAGCGCCGTGAAAATCACGAAGCGCCACCAAAGAGGAATTTTTGCCAAACGAGACCAATTAAACATTCAAGCGCACTGTAACACGCCCAGCGTCGCGCATTGTGTGACAAGGCATCGCCACAGAGGCACAGAGGCGGTTTGTCGTAGAGAAAGAACTCTCTGAACTTATTGGCTTGAGTATCAACTTCTTCTCTCCCCCCAAAATCTCTGTGTCTCTGTGGCAAATCGAATCGCTTTACGCGCGCCACACAATTCGCATAATGCACGTATGAACGAACTACCAATTTTCACTGTTGACGCTTTCACCGACACGGCGTTCAAGGGCAATCCTGCGGCGGTCTGTTTGCTTGATGAAGCCCGCGAAGCAGATTGGATGTTGCCTGTCGCGGCGGAAATGAACTTGGCCGAAACTGCGTTTCTCGTAGCTCGTGAAGATGGTTACGACTTGCGCTGGTTCACGCCTACCGTTGAGATTCCGCTATGTGGTCACGCGACGCTGGCGAGCGCGCACATCCTCTGGCAAACCGGCCAACTCAAAGCCGATGAGATGGCGCGCTTTCACACAATGAGCGGATGGCTCTCCGCCCAGCGTATCGGCGATTTGATCGAATTGGATTTTCCCGCGCTGGATTCATACGAGGCAGAAGTGCCGGAGGAAATGATTGCAGCGTTGGGCGTGCAGCCGACGAGCGCCAAGCTCATCAAAGACGCGACCGGACGCGACCGCAATTATCTGGTCGAATTTGCTGAAGCCAAAACCGTGCGCGAACTGCACCCTTCTTTTATGCAATTGCGCAGCCTGCCTTATGGCGTAATCGTGACCGCCCAATCTGACACGCCAGAGTTTGATTTCATCTCGCGCTATTTCGCTTCGGCTTATGGCATTGACGAAGACCCCGTGACCGGCTCGGCGCATTGCGCGCTCACGCCTTATTGGTCGGCCAAATTGGGCAAGATCGAAATGATGGCCTATCAGGCTTCGCCGCGCGGCGGACAGATGCAGGTCGTGTTGCAAGGCGACCGCGTGTTGATGCGCGGCTCGGCGATAACGGTCTTGCGCGGGACCCTTTTGGTATAAAGCTGGTATGAACGAGCATTACGAATGGCAGCAAGGCGAATATACGATCAGCACCGACCCGGCGCGGCTCAACCTTGATTTGATCGTAGATTTTTTGCAGCAACGCTCTTACTGGGCACGCGACCGTTCGCGCGCCAAAATCGAACGGTCTATCCCACTCTCGCTGGTCTTTGGCCTATACCACAAAACACAGCAAGTCGGTTTCGCTCGACTCATCACTGATTACACGATCTTCGTTTATGTGTGTGATGTGTTCGTAATCGAAAGCGAACGCGGCCAGGGTTTGGGCAAGTGGCTGATGCGCACCATGCAATTGCATCCCGAATTGCAAGACATGCGACGCTGGGTGCTGACCACCCAGGACGCGCACGGCATGTACGCGCAAACCGGTTTCGTGCCGCTCAAAAATCCTGAAAGGTGGATGCAGGTCGGCGTATGAAAAGACCTTTGATTCGCCCCTTGATTCGGTTAGCCCTACGCGCTGATCTTCCGGCGCTGACTGAGTTGGCGACGCGTACTTTTTATGACGCCTTTGTCGCCACCAATACGCCTGAAAATATGGAGGCGTATATGTCCACGGCTTTCACCGTCGAACAGTTCACCGACGAATGGGAAGACGCATGCGCGACGTTTTATGTGGCTGAGTTGGATGAACAACTGGTGGGTTACGCCAAGCTGTTTCGGCCTGAGCCGCCTGACTGTGTAACTGAACGCAACGCGATTGAACTGTCGCGCCTTTACGTCGAGCAACACTGCCACGGCAAAGGCGTAGCGCCCGCCTTGCTAGAACATTGCTTCAAAGCCGCGCGCCGCGAAAAATTCAAAGCCATGTTTTTAGGCGTATGGGAACACAACCCGCGCGCGCAAGCCTTTTATCGCAAGCACGGTTTCGAGCGCGTAGGCGAACACGTCTTCCCGATGGGCGATGATCCGCAAATTGATTGGTGGATGATGTGCGCGCTGTGACGTTTGGCTTGCGGCAATTCGGATGCTAGCCTGCACCTTCAGGACACATTTGGCCTGAACCGTTCCTGCTACTTTTTTAACCACATCAACCATTGGAGGAAAACCACTGTGAAAGCACTATCGCTTCGCACTCTGCTCGCTTGCTCACTCTTGATGACGTTCGCCGTGATGGCCTTCGCGCAAGGCTCGCCCGCGCCGCGCCCTTACAGCCCGCGCCGTTCGACCGAAATCGCTTTCGGCCCGCGCAATGCCGCAAAGAAAGTCATCGTCAATTATGGCAGTCCTGCCGCGCGTGGCCGCAAGGTCATCGGCGAACTCGTCCCGATGGATAAAATCTGGCGACTCGGCGCGAATGAAGCTACGTTGCTGACAACTGAACTGCCGATTCTCATCGGCGGCAAAGAAGTTCCGGCAGGCAGCTATACGCTTTTCGTGACGCCCGGCAAAGACAAATGGGTGTTGCAAATCAACAAGACCACGGGCGTATGGGGCATTCCTTATAAGCCCGAATACGACGCTACGATTTTGACCACCGTTGATATGAAGGTCGAATCAACGACTGCCAATCTGGATCGTTTTCTGATTACGCTGGATCGTGTCGGCCCTGACGCAATGCTGGTCTGTGAATGGGAAAACACGAAAGCCTGGGTCAGCGTCGCTGAGAAAAAATAAGCCGACCGGCTTCATCATCAAAAGGCCGCATTGCTTTTAACGTAATGCGGCCTTTGTTTTTTTACGCGGCGACTTCCTGCCCGAACTGCAACAGGTATCCGCAATCATCCCGAATAGCGAATTCGCGCATGCCATAATCAAAAGTTTCAAGCGGATATTCGACCGTCACGCGCTCACGCAAACGTTCCCACCACGCTTCGACTTCGTTGGTATTGAAATAGAGCGAACCGGTGAGCAAAGGCGTCGGCGACGCGGCGAATTCGCGGCGATGTTCAGTGCGATTGCTGAACATCACTTCCCATGCGCCGTAACGCAGCGACAGCCAGCAAGGCGCGTCTTCAGGCCAGCGCGCGACGCATTCAAAACCGAGTACCTCGGTGTAAAACTTGAGCGTACGCATCAGATCGTCGCTTTCGAGCGCAGGTGTCAAGCGGTTCAATTGATTCGTCATAAATCCCCTTGTTTGTAGCAGCTTCGTTCACACCATAAAATCCCTTCCCGTAGTATTCAACTCAACATAAGTTCACAAAATGAGAGGGAGATATGCCGAAAACTTATTCAACCAGTATTGATCTCAACACCGAAGCCCGTTCACAAATGATCGGCTTGCTCAATCAACAATTAGCAGACACCTTCGACCTTTACAGTCAGGCCAAGCAGGCGCACTGGAACGTCAAAGGACCGCAATTCATTCAACTGCATGAGTTGTATGACAAGCTCGCCACCGACTTGCTTGCTTTTGTTGACACGATTGCCGAACGAGCTACGGCCTTGGGCGGCACGGCGATGGGTACGGCTCGCATGACGGCGAAGGCTTCGCGGCTGATGGATTACCCCGCCGAGGCAGTCGAAGGCATGACGACGGTCAAAACGCTCGCCGAACGTTATGCGCAACTGGCTACGTCAACACGCAACGCCATTGACGAAGCCACCGACGCAGGCGACGCCGACACCGCTGACCTTTTCACCGGCGTCTCACGCGATCTCGACAAATCGCTGTGGTTTTTAGAAGCGCATCTGCAAAGTTAGTTGTCGGGGGTCGGGGGTCGGTTATCGGTTGTTCCTACCTGAAGTTTCCTAACGGGCTGACAACCAATAACCGACCACTGGCAACCGACCACCGACAACTCCTCCTATGGCAATCGAACAAATCGGACAGTGGTGGTATGGCGGCGAAGCCCGCGACATCGAACCTTACCTGTTAGCCCTGACCGTGCCGCCGCGCCGCGTCAATGAAGTGCGCGCGTCCTTGTGCGTATGCGGTTCGTCACTCTTTCATCTTGATTACGCGGAAGGTTTAGCAGGCGCGCGACGCGTGTGCGTGCTGTGCCGCAACTCATACTTCATCGGCGACACGAAAGAGTTTTGGGAAGAAGAAAAGTCCGCGCGTTTGGCTTGTACGATCTGTAGCTCGCAGGAATTCAATCTCGCCGTCGGCTTCTGTTTCGACGAAGAACGCCACGGCGTGCAATGGCTTTACGTCGGCGAACGCTGCGCGTGGTGCCACGTCCTCGGCAGTTATCCTGACTGGGAAATCGGTTATACGCCTTCGCTGCATTTGTTGGAGAAAGTTTGAAACGGTTGTCGGTAGCCGGTTGTCGGTTGTCGGCATTTCTTTCCACCGTTTCGATTAACCCGAACCGCCGATCTTGTGATGAACCACCCGACAACCGACAACCGACAACCGCCAACCGCCGATATAATCGTAATCGGTGGCGGCCCCACTGGCTTGGCGTGCGCCATCGAAGCGCAGCGCGCCGGGCTGTCGGCGTTGGTGATTGAGAAAGGCTGTCTGGTCAATTCGCTTTATCATTACCCGACGGCGATGGTGTTTTTCACTACGCCGGAATTGCTGGAAATCGGCGACCTGCCTTTCGTCAGCGAACGCGAAAAGCCTAATCGCGCCGAGGCGTTGAAATACTATCGCCGCGTCGCCCACAGCTATCG
>JANNUY010000798.1:0-5267 GCA_031414155.1 Acidobacteriota bacterium | reverse complement strand
CAGGCCGAAGCGTTTCTGCAAGCCGAGATCGAATTGATAAAACGAAGGGCCGCGTCCGATGTTGCGTCCGGCGTTGCCGAAGGGTTGATCCTGCGTCGGCAAGCGTACCGCTTCGGTGTTGAACCAGCGATCAATCGTGCGTCCGCTAGACAAAATCGGATTGCCCACCAAATTGGGGCGCAACGCTACGCCGCCGATGAACGAAGGCAAATTCGCCGTTACGGGCGCGGGCGTGTAACGGAAATTCACCGCCTGCCCGCTTGTCATCGTATTGATGCCGGTCAGCGTCCAGCCGCCCAGCGCCGCATCCAGCGCGTAAGGCAAATCGCTCATCCATGCGCGGCCTTTGCCGAAAGGCAGATCAAGCACAAAGCTCGTCGTGTTGTTGAACGGTTGATCGTAAGCGCCCACGCCGCGATCAGCACGAATGTTGTATACGTTCTGCGGCGTGCCCGTGTTGCCGCCGGGTTCTTCCAGCACTTGTGAAGAGTTATCAATCGCCTTCGACCAAGTGAACGAATTCAATAGGTACAAGCCTTTCGAGAAACGCCGCTCGAATTTCACCTGCAAGGCGTGATAGTTCGAATATCCTGCCGGCAAGTTCGCCGAGATCGAACGGAACCCCGCAATCGGACGCCGCGCATCAAGCGCCGGACGTTGCGCCGCCGGGCCAGCCAGTTCTGCCGCCGTCAACGGACGCGCCTGATTGTAATCAGCCAGCATCAACAGTTTCAGCGCGTGATTGCCGACGTAAGCGACATCCAACAGCATATTGCCGGGCAATTCGCGTTGTACTGAAAGCTGCCAGTTTTGAATGTAAGACGTGCGCGTTTCGCGCGGCGTGAACAAGACGACGTTGTTCGGCAGGTTCGTCGGATAGCCCGCTTGCGTCGGACGGAAACAGCCTTCCGCGAACACGGTGCCCGTGCAAAGCGCAAGGGCAGCGTTTTGCGTGACGTTCGCGCGCGTGATTTGCGGGAAGTTCGTCGCCAGCAAATCGGCGCTGCCAATGCGATTGAAATGTACGTAGCCAATGCCGTAACCACCACGTACGACGGTCTTATCCATCAGGTTGTAAGCAAAGCCCAAACGCGGCGCCCAGTTGTTGCGGTCAGGGTCAACCAACGCGCGGTCATACGCCGAACCGTCTTTAGCTCGAATGATCGTCTTGGTCGCGGGGTCGAAATTCGACAAGCGGTTGCTCGCTTCGGTGTAAGGCGAAGCGTATTCGTAACGCACGCCCAGGTTGAGCGTGAGTTTGCTGTTCATCTTGAAGTCGTCTTGCAGATAAGCGTAATGCAAGCGCCGCTGCATTTTGACGACCAGCAAATCGGCGAACTCATATTGATTGCGCGCGCCGAAAAAGAAGTCCGAAAGGTTGAAGATCGTATTCGCCGCCGAAGTAGTGGCGCGGCTGAACTGGCTGGCGTAAGTGTCTAACCCCATCAGCGGATTGGTGTCTTGCACATCGGTGTTGACCGAAAGAAATTCGTAGCCGGTTTTCAAACTATGACGACCCAACGTCGTCGTGTAATTGAAACGCGGATTCACCGTGAACGGATTTTGATATTGCGGATTCGTCGCTTGCCGTCCGATTTGCGAAAAGCCGTTGATCGTTTGCGTCGTCAAGCCGCCCGTGATCGAACGGTCTTCGGGCAAACCCGTGATGCCATACAACTCGCGCACGCTCGGCCCGCCTGACAGCGGCGGACGTTTGCCGCCTTCGATTTTTGAAATGCCCAGCCGCGCTTCGATGGCCGAACCGTTGGTGAGCGCATAAGTCGAACCGAACACGAGTTGTTGATTCAGCACGTTAATGAATCCGTTGCCGCCGCTGCCCGATGCGCCGGGTATGGTGGGGCCGTTGAACTCGTTCACCTTGCGATGGCTCACGCGCACAAAGGCATTCAAACGGCTGTTGAAATTGTGGTCGAGCTTGATATTGAACTTGTCGTTGAAATTCCGGTTGGTGACGAGTTCGCTGTAATTGTTGGCGAAATTCGTTTCGGTCTTGCCCGCCGTGATGTTAGGAACAGCCAATTCGTTCAACACCTTGCGCGCGAATGCCGTCATCGGAATCCGCTGACCAGCGGTGAAAATCGTACCGGCTCTGACGGTCGCGCCCGTTGAATCCACAAAATCAAACGGCACGCGTACATCGCCCGTCAGAATGCCTTGCCGCTGTTGCAAGGTCGGCAACGTCGAAAACGAAACGTCCTTGGCGACCTGACGAAAGCCTTCGTAATCAAGAAAGAAAAACGTGCGGTCTTTGATGATCGGCCCGCCCAACGTCGCGCCGAACTGGTTGCGAATCAACGGCGGTTTGACGCCACTTACCGGTTTGAAAAAACCTACGGCGTTCAACACCGTGTTGCGATGGAACTCCCACAGGCTGCCGTGAAACTTGTTGGTGCCGCTGCGATAAGCCGCGTTGATGACCGCGCCGCCGCTGCGTCCGTATTCGGCGCTGTAAGTATTGGTTTGCACTTTGAACTCAGCCACGGCATCAGGTGAAACCTGTACGACCTGCGAAGAAAAGCCCTGATTGCTCGTGCCGTAAGCGTTGTTGTCTACGCCGTCGAGCAAGAAGTTATTCATCGTTGCGCGCAAGCCGTTCACGTTGAAGGCAGCTTCGCGTCCGCCACCGGTGGCCGCGTTGGTCGAAGACTCGCGCACGCCCGGCGCAAGCAAGATGAGGTTCGCATACGAACGACCATTGAGCGGCAGGTTCACGATTTGCTCACGCTGTACGACTTGCCCGCGCACGCTCGATTCGGTTTCAAGCAGCGGCGCGGTGTCGGTAATCATCACCGTTTCGCTTAACGCGCCGGCTTTCATGGCGAGGTCTACGCGCTGACGCGCGCCGACCGTAACTTGAATATTGTCGGCCACAGCTTTGGCAAAGCCTTGCGCTTCGCCCGTGATTTGGTAAACACCGATTTTGACGTTGTTGAATTGATAGTTGCCGCTCTCATCGCTTTGCGTAGTTTGCGTGATGCCGGTCGCCGTGTTTTTCAACGTAACGGTCGTGTTGGGCATCACGGCGCTACTGGCATCGCGCACGGCTCCAACGACGGTTGCCGTATCGAATTGCGCAAAGGCATTGGTTGCCAATAGCAAACTGCCGAACAGCGCCAAGCACCAATACGTGAAACGTTGTGGGACATGCTGGTTCATCATAAAAAACTCCTTGTGTGAAAAGTAATAATCGAGTTGGTCGCGCAATTTCTATCGTAGCGAGGCGATGTTAGCTTTCGCTCAACCCCTTCGTAAATTGGTGTGAATTCGCAATCCCAGCCAAGCAAGCTATGGTTTCGTCAGTGCGTCGGTAATCATCAGCCATCGTCAGTAATCTAGCGTTGGCGACAGCTTCGCGCCATCGCAAAGCTGAGTCAACCAACGGTGAAAAGATAATTGCCGCTCTGAAATGCTTAGGCTATGATGCGCCGCAGTCAGGTAGTTGAACTCACCTAGCCCGAATGTGTGAGGCCGGACTTTTGCCGGACTTTTGAAAGACGTTATCTCGCGGCTCGCACGGCGTTCCCTAACAGTAATACTTATTGTGACAAGCTCACGATGAGAGAGACGATTGAAAAGCGGCGTTCTTTAATTGAAATTGACGAACGCTACGGGAAGTCTCAGATTCACGACTGTATCTGAACCACCCACCCTGCGACACTGAGGAAAAAACATGAGCAATCAAAGCACCGGACAAAAAATGGCACCCAGCCATACTTACCTAAACCCCGACCTGAAAAGCCCAAAAGCACAAGACTTTGAAGACCGCATGCAGAGCCTGATCGTAGGCCAAGAGCGCGCCTTGCGGCGTATGACCGGGCTTTATCAAATTTATCTCGCGGGCTTGAGCCATCCGGGACGCCCGGTGGGTACGATGTTGTTTTTGGGGCCGACCGGCGCGGGCAAAACCCGCGTCGTCGAAGCGGCGGCAGACGTGCTGTTCGGCGATCAACACCTCGTCACGAAAATTGATTGCGCCGAATTTCAGCACTCGCACGAAATCGCCAAGCTGATCGGCTCGCCGCCGGGTTATCTGGGGCATCGTGAAACTTCGCCTTTACTGACGCAGGAAAACCTCGACCGTTCGCACACCGACGAACAAAAACTCTCGCTGGTGCTGTTTGACGAAATCGAAAAAGCCAGCGATGCGCTGTGGCAATTGCTGCTGGGGATTTTGGACAAGGGTACGCTGACGCTCGGCGACAATCGTCGCGTAGACTTTTCGCGCTGCGTGGTAATTATGACTTCGAACCTCGGCGCGCGTGAGATGAGCGAACTCATTTCAGGCGGCATCGGTTTCGCGCCTACCAAGCAGTCCGGCGTGCTGGATAGCAACGTAGACCAAAAAATTTATCGCACCGCACTCGAAGCCGCGCGCCGCAAGTTTTCGCCGGAATTCATGAATCGCATTGACCGCGTCGTCGTGTTCCGCAGCCTCAACAACGAACATCTCAAACAGATTCTTGAAATCGAATTGAAAGCCGTGCAGGCGCGTGTGATGACGGGTACGCAAACCAAGTTCATCTTTAAGTGTTCCGATGCAGCCAAGACGTTCCTGCTCAACGAAGGCATTGATTTCAAATATGGCGCGCGCCATCTGAAACGCGCCATCGAACGCTTTCTGGTTTATCCGCTGTCGAATTTGATCGCTACCGAACAAGTCGGCTTCGGCGATTTGGTGACAGTGGATTATTCTGCCGAGGTCGGCAAGCTCGTATTCAATAAAGAACACGGCGGCGCGCTAATCGCTGATGACGATTATGAGAGGCCGACGGGCAATCTTTACGAATCGCCCAGCGGCAGTCAGGCGCTCGCGGTCGGCTCGTTCGAAGCGCGGCAGGGACTGGCTCCTGCTCCGGCGCGCGAAAAATAACAGCGCGAGTTGCGACTTAATTCACGAAAAGCAAATCCCGTAAGGAAGTTCATTTCTTACGGGATTTTGCTTTGCTGCTCCTATGAACAAACCTGAAACCGTCCATGATGAAAACCTTGGGGAAGAAAAACTCCAGCGCGTGAAATACGCCTGTCAAAACCTCGAAGCCGCTTACGGCGTACCGCGCAACGATTGCGGCGATGATCCGCTGGAAGAATTGATCGGTACGATTTTGTCGCAAGCGACGACCAATCAAAATAGCCATCGCACCTTCGCTAATCTCAAAAAGGCTTTTAAGGATTGGGAGGCCGTCCGCCGCGCCAAGCCAGAAAAGATCGAAGCCGCCATCAAGCTGGGCGGTCTGGCGCAGGTCAAA
>JANNUY010000797.1:0-2713 GCA_031414155.1 Acidobacteriota bacterium | reverse complement strand
AAGCTCGACCAGTTGATTTGCCACGGCGAATGCACCAACAACCACGTAAGGCCTGAGGCCATGAAACCATACAAGATGACAGTGCGCGCGTCGTATTTCTGCAACAATCGCTGTCCCGCCAAACTGTAAAAGCAATAGCCCAGCGCCGAACCCAATGCGAAAAGCGTACCGGCAAAGGAAGCGTTAGCGAATCCGCCCACGCCTCCGCCCATCATTAACGCTGCGCCTGTGAGCGTGAGCGCCGCTGCTGCGGCTTTGTGGCGCGTGATGATTTCGGTGCGCGTTGCCAACCCATAAGCCATTAACATCACCGGCATCGTGTATTGCATCAGCAACGCATAGCCTACGCCGGTGCGTTGCAGCGCGAGGTAATAACATCCTTGATTGAACGCCAAGCCGATGATGCCGAAAAACGCGAAGCGCCACAGATCGCGCCGTTCGACGCGCAACAAATGTGGCGCGGTCGTGCCGAGCCACGCGAGATACATCAAGCCCGCCAACCACGTACGCAACGCGAGCAAATCAAATGGATGAAGCGGCGAATGCTGTGATGATTGGCCTAAGAGGTAACGCGCGACTACGCCCGAAGCGCCCCACAGCAACGCGGCCAATGCGGCAAACCAATAGCCGCGCGAAGAATTCAATTGTGTTTGTGTCATTAAGAAAGGATTGAGCCACGGGGAACACGGGGAGTTGGGGGAAAAGTTTTGGTTTGGGAATAGCTCGGTATCAACGCGTTGATCGCAACCCCAAACTTTCCCCGTGTTCCCCGTGGCTGATTAAATTTTCAGCGGCGAATCGCAACGCCGGGCTTTGTGCCTTCAACTAATTTGCCTTCGCGCACAACGAACGCGCCATTGACCAGCACATGCTGAATGCCTTTGGAATACTGCGCCGGATTATCAAACGTCGCTTCATCGTTCACCGTCGCGGCATCGAATATCGTCAAGTCGGCGTCGGCTCCGACTTTGACGCGGCCTTTGCGGCGCATCATCGGCACGCTGGCTTCTAATCGTTGTGCAGGCAGATAAGTCATCTTGTTAATCGCGTCAGGCAAGCTCAACAGCTTCTGTTCGCGCACATAACGCCCCAGCACGCGCGCATAAGAACCCGCACCGCGCGGATGTCCTTTGCCGTTATTCAACAAGCCGTCGCTGGCTACCATCACGATGGGATGCGCGGCGGCAAGGCGCGAAATCTCTTCGGGAATCGAATGAATCACGACCAATCCGCCCAACGCGCGATAGCGTTTGAAGCTGTCTTCGTTCAAGCGTTCGCCCGTCGCTACCCACTGCAAGTCGCCGTAACTGATGCCCAGCTTTTCGCGCCAGCCTTCGTCAAAAATCGCCGTTTCGAGGCCGGTCATTCCGGCGGTGTAAGGATAGGCTTCGGTCGTCACGTCCATGCCGCGTCGACGCGCGCCTTCGATCATCGCCAGGCACTTTGACGTATCGCGCAAGCAAGTGCTGGTGATGTGTACGACGTGCAAAGCAGCACCGGTCGCGGCGGCGTTTGATAAAACTTCCTGTAAGCCTTCGAGCGCCGAGCCAGGTTCAATCGCGCCGAAAAAGCGCAGATGCACGTAACACGGCACTTTCATTTCTGCGGCGATGCGAAAAATTTCAAAGACCTCATCGCGCGTCGCACCGGGTACGTAATTGATGCCGAAGCCAATGCCCAACGCGCCTTCTTGCAAGCCTTCGCGGATGTATTGCTGAACTTCGACGCGTTGCGCCGCACTCGCGGTTTTCATCGCTGCATCGCGTGGCAACCAACTGCCTGTGTCTTTCAACGCGCGCATTCGTGAGGGAATGTGCCCCACCGTCGCACCAAAATTGACGAGCGCCTTGCCCGCACGTTCGCCGTACCATTTCGCCACTGGTGAAGCCCCGACTTCCATTTCGAGCGCCGTCGTTACGCCGTCCATCGCCTTGAAACGATAGTTTTCGTCATCTTGTCCGTGCGAATGTAAATCAATGAAACCAGGCGCAATGACCAAGCCTTTCGCATCAATCATCTTCTTGCCGGTCAACGGCTTCGCGCTGATTGCTGCAATTTGATTGCCGCGAATGCCTATGTGACGCACCGCGTCGAGTTTGGATTCGGGATCAATCACGCGGCCATTGAGCAATACCAAGTCATAAGGCGGCGCGCTTTCGCTCGTGGGAAGCCAACCACAAAACATAACTAACAACACGACTAAAATTTTTGTCTTCATTCGTCAGACTCCTTCGATAGCCGCAGCGCAAGCTGCCGAACTTGCGCTGCCGGTCATCGGACGCATTGATTGACCCGCAAGCCATACAAATTGCACGGGGTTGAACGTTAAACCGTCCCGCAAAAAGATTCGCATTGTGACCAGCGCAAGCTCGGCAGCTTGCACTAACGCTTTCGGTTATTGAAAAATTTTGGCAATAAAGCCGTTATACCCCATCTGCTTCCTCGTCGCACACCATATCGTCGCTTCGCTGTCGTGAAAGGCCGCACAAAACTTTTTCAACCAAAGCTCAAGTGGCTGGCAGCAAGGCGATTAGAAGTTTTTCGCCTGCGCCGTCATCCGTGGCACGGTGATTGAAGTGCTTTACCGCAAAAGGAGGGTTATAAAAACCCATGACCAATTCTAGAGCATAAGTTCAGTTCGCCGCCGTGGAATTTATCGCAGTATTTTTATGTTGGTGCGACTCAACCTTTGCCAGCAAACAAACCGCTGAAG
>JANNUY010000796.1:0-9025 GCA_031414155.1 Acidobacteriota bacterium | reverse complement strand
CGAACCCATGCTCGGAAAGCCCGGAATCACGCGCCCGGTCAGCAACTGATATTGCGCGGCGGAATGCACCACCATATCGCTATGCACCGAACGAATGATGGCAAGGTCGTCTACGCGCTCGGCGAGCTGCGGCAACAGGTCGGATATTTCGATGCCGCTCTTGCCATAGCGTTTGAAGGTGCGCTTCGTCCCCAGCAACGTCGCGTTCGGCGAGACGAACTGATATTTCGCTTCGCCAAAACTCGCGGGACGCTTTTGCCCGTGCAACTGATTGAGCAACGGCTTCGGGTCGAAGGTTTCCATATGGCTCGGCCCGCCACTCAGGAAAAGGAAGATGACCGACTTGGCCTTCGCCGCATGATGCGGCTTTTTCGGCGCGAGCGGATTGACGATCTTTTGCACACTCTGCGCGCGCGCCTCTTCAGCCGCGAGCATTGCGCCAAAAGCGAGGCTGCCGAAGCCGCAGAAAGCGTCCGTTAAAAATTCGCGGCGGTTGCGGGTGATGCGAATGTGTTCAGTCATCTTATTCCTCACTTTTCTTAATGCTGTCCGTTGACGGCGCGCTGGGTCGCGGCATTCGCGCGTAACCAACGATCAAGCTCGGTCTTGTTCTTGAAAGCCTGTTGTTTGAAATCGAGCAACAGCGTCAGCAAGGCTTCGACTCGCTCTAACGACAACCGTCTCAGGCGTTTCGTGGTTGCCTCGTTGAGCGCGCCCAGTCGTTGCGTCAATAAATCAACCACGATTTCGAGTTTGCCTTCGAGTTTGCCTATCGCTACTCCTTCTTGCAGGCCAATCTCCCTTCCTTTGCGTTCCCAAGAGGTAAGATATGTCATAGCAGCTTCTTTCTCCTTTGGTTGAAAACGATTGAGTTCTGCCTGGAACTCATCTTCCTGCGTCGGGGTCAGCGGCAAATAAGAGTCAATGAAACGCGACACCGGCCAACGTTTTCGCTCTGGTAACTGCAATCGCACCAGCATCCGCAAACAGGCGGCGCGGACTTTCGGATGGTCTTTTTCTGCGACCCCCATCTTTGCCATCAACGCGCAAGCCGCCGCATTTTCATGTTTCAAATAATCCCGCCAGTTCAGCCGGTTGAGTTGAATCACCGGAAAATTGAATTCCAACACGCGCCGGTCGGGAAATTCAACCAGGTAATGCCCGGCTTCTTCTGTGCGCGGACTATCCCACGAGAGCAGCGCAATCGGATAAACCGGCAAATCGTGTTTATAGGTCTGCACAGCGAAGTAATAAAACATCCGCTTGGGCGACCAGCCGCGTTTGCTGGCTTGTGCTTCGACGTGAATCAGGAAGTAAGTCGCTTGCCCGCGAAAGCGCGCTTTAACCAATACATCCACCGCGCGTCGCTCGTTTGATGTGATTTCACCGAAGGCTTCCTGCTCGATGAACTCAAGCGAATTTACGTCCAAATACTGCATCACTTTTGGCAGGAATAGTTCAATGAAATCTACGAAACAAACGCGCAGCACTTCCTTGAATAACTCATCGTGCGGCACCGGTGGATGGGCGGCTTTCTTCATTGCCTCACCTAATTCACATACAAAAATGCATTCAGATTCAGCAAAGTCAACGCGAATTCACGCTTCGGTTGGGTCTGCAAAAACGCCAACGCCGTTTGTATCTCTTGTGGCTTCGCAGCGCGCCCCGTCGTCAGCCGATAACCTAAATCAATTTGTTTGCGCAAATTTGGGCCAGCTTCTTTTTCTAACCGCAGCGCGAATGCTTCGGCCTGTTCGTTCGAGAAAGTTCCGTTGAGCAATTCCAACGCCTGCGGAGCGTGCGTACTCGTTTCGCGCCGGGTGCAGCTTGCCTGCAAATCGGGCGCGTCGAAAACTTCCATAAACGGCAGGCGCAAATTGCGTTTGGCGATCAGATATACGCCGCGCCGGTGATATTCGCTGGCGTCTTTGGCGGGTTGCCATTGCGAAGGTTTGTAAAGCGCCGTCGTCAGTTCAGGATCAATCGGAATCATCACGCTCGGCCCACCGTGTTTCGGATTGAGCAAGCCCGACACCGACAGCATCGCATCACGCAATTGTTCAGCCGCCAAACGTTGCCGATTGAAACGCCACAGCCATTTGTTGTCAGGGTCTTTGGTCAGCGCCAGTGTTTGATAGGCCGCATCGGTTGGCAACGCCGAAGCCTGTTGATAAGTGTTGCTCAACAAAATAAGGCGATGGATTTTCTTGATGCTGTAACCGCACGAGACAAATTCATTCGCCAGATAGTCGAGCAATTCGGGATGTGAAGGCCGCGTGCCCATGCGTCCGAAATCATTCGACGTAGCCACGATGCCGCGTCCAAAATGGTATTGCCAGAGGCGATTGACCATCACGCGCGCCGTCAATGGATTGTCAGGCGCGACGATCCACTTGGCGAGTTCGGTGCGCGGCTTGTCTAAGGTCTCAGACAGTTCGGGCGTACCGTCAGGCAGCAGCACGCCGAGCGGGCGCATGCCTACGCGGTCGCCTTTGCGCGTATGTTCGCCGCGCGCGAGCAGGTGGGTTGGCGATTTTTTTTCAGACTGGTTGTTGACGCTGTACAACGTAGGCAAGGGCGCGGGCAGTTGGTCTTGTAAGGCGTCGAGCTTTTTCATCAGGGCTTGCCGCTGGCTGGCGGCTTCGGCGTCTTGTTGCGCCGCGATTTTGTTGATAGTTGAGGTTATATCCTTGATTTCTTTTTCGAGCGGTTCGGCTTTGGCCTTCCACGCGGCTTGTTCGGCGGCGCTGGATTTCGGCACGTCGTTCTCGAATACGCCAGCGAAATAGGCTTGAATACGGTAATAGTCGCTCTGCCGCAACGGATCGAATTTGTGATTGTGGCAACGCGCACAGCCGAGCGTAACGCCGAGGAAGGCAGAGCCTACGGCATTGGTCATTTCGGTAAGCACTTCGTTGCGGCTGCTGGCGACTTCCTGATTGCCTGCGTTTTTGCGCAAGGGGCCGAGGCGATTGAATCCGGCGGCGATCAGCATTTCGTCTCTTTTGGGGTCATCGTTACCGCTGGCAAGCTCATCGCCCGCGAGTTGTTCTGTCACAAAGCGGTCATACGGCTTGTCTTCGTTAAACGAACGAATCACGTAATCACGATAACGCCACGCCGAAAAGCGATGCGTGTCATATTCAAAGCCGTCAGTCTCAGCGTAACGCGCCATGTCCAGCCAGTGCTGTCCCCAGCGTTCGCCGTAATGCGGCGAAGCGAGCAACCGTTCAATCAGCTTGGCATAAGCGTCGGGCGCTTTGTCGGCGACGAAAGCCGCGACTTCGTCAGGCGTAGGCGGCAGGCCAATCAAATCAAATGAAACACGGCGAATCAGCGTTACGCGGTCAGCGGGCGGCGCAGCTTTCAATCCCTCTTGTTGCAGCCGTTGCAAGACGAACGCATCAATCGCCGTTTTCGCCCACGCCTTGTCGGTGGGGTTGGTAAACGTAGGCACGTTGGGCGTGGCGCGTTTAACAAAAGCCCAATGGCCGCGCTCTCGTGCGGTATAAGTGCCGAGCGGCGCGACTTCAGAGAAAGTGAACCAGCCAATCAGTAACGATCCGATAACCAGCAACTTGATGCCCATCGTGATGTCTCCAACGAGTTTTAGTGGAATACCGTGAGTGTGCGCATCTTACTGGCTCACGCGGACTAAAGTCTACGCTATGGCACAGGTTTAAGCCTGTGCCACTTACGTTACCAACGCTGATGAACCAGCGGCTTGATGCTTTCTTCGTAAAGTTTTTGTACGGCCAACATCGTGTCGTCGCACAAAGCGTGCGCATCGGCGGCAGCGCAATTAGCCGCAACTTGCGCAGCGTTTTTCGCACCGGGGATGGAACACGTCACCGCTTCGAACATTTGAATCCAGCGCAAGGCGAACTGCGCGAGCATCATGCCTGCGGGCACAGAAGCCTTGAGTTGTTCGACGGCTTGCAGTTGCGTTTCGTAATCAATGCCCGAAAAAGTTTCTCCTACGTTAAAAGCTGCGCCGTGGCGGTTGAAATTGCGATGGTCTTCGGCGGCGAATTGCGAGTCGCGGGTGAGCTTGCCGGTGAGCATGCCCGATGACAGCGGCAAGCGCGCGAGGATGCCGACCTGTTTTGCCTGAGCCGCGCTGAAAAAATAATCCGCCGGGCGCTGGCGAAAGCAGTTAAAGATAATTTGCACCGATTGCACGTTGGGATATTCGAGAGCTTTCAAGGCTTCTTCGACACGTTCGACGCTCACGCCGTAAAAGCGAATCTTGCCTTGTTCGACCAGTTGATCGAGCGCCGCAAAAACTTCGGGGCGGTAATAAACCTCAGTCGGAGGGCAGTGCAATTGCACCAAGTCGAGCGCGTCGGTTTCAAGGTTTTGCAAGCTGCGTTCGATGAAGCTCGTGAGATTCGCCGCGTTGTATCCATCTGCCGTATGCGGTTGCAACCGGCGTCCGGCTTTGGTGGCGATGATGATCTCGGCGTCAGGGCGTTCGCGTTTGAGTTGCGCGAGCAAGCGTTCGCTGCGTCCGTCGCCGTAAACATCCGCTGTGTCGAAAAAGTTGACACCGCTGTCTACGGCCTTGTGCAAGGCGGCGAGCGAGTCTTGATCTTCGGTTGCGCCCCACGAACCGCCAATCGCCCATGCGCCGAAACTTACGGTAGAGATGCGATAACCAGTGCGCCCCAGTTCACGATAATGCATAAAAGTTCCTTGTTATTGATGAATTAGCCGCCGCCCACGAAATGAACGATCTCAAGTTTATCGCCATCGTTGAGCGTAGTCTCAGCCCATTGACCGCGCGGCAGTATGTCGCGGTTGAGTTCGATGGCGAGGCGTTGCGCGGTGAGTTCGAGTTGCGCGACCAGCGCCGTCACGGTCGTAGCGGCGGCCAGCGGTTTGGGTTCGCCGTTGATGGTGATGTGAATTTGTCGCGTCATGGTTAGTCGCTCAGTTGTACTTTGAAAGTTATGTCATCCGCTTAATTACCATCAGCGTTATGTCGTCATATTGCGGCGCGGCTCCGGCAAAGCGGTCAATCTCACAAAACACTTTTTCGACAATCTCGCACGCGGATTCGTCAGCAATCGTGCGGATGAAATCAGCCGTCGCGGTTTCGCCGAATTCATTTTCGTGCTCGTCCTGGGCTTCGGTCACGCCGTCAGAAAAGAGCGCGATGAGTTCGCCGGGGTTTAACTCAAAAGCCTGTTCGTCGTAAGGCAATCCGGCGAGCAAGCCGAGCGGCGTGCCAGTAGATTTCAGCCACTGCGCTTCGCCATTGCCACGTAACAGCAAACAATCTTGATGGCCGGCATTGACGAAGATGCCTTTGCCGGTGGCCGGATCGAATTCGACCAAAATCGCTGTGACGTATTTATTCGACGGCGTCGTCGCGTGCAGCATTTCATTCGTGAGTGCGGCGAGTTCGGTCAGCGAAGGTACGCGGCCTAACAGCGCACGCAGCGTTGCTTGCATATTGCTCATCAGCAACGAAGCAGGCAGTCCTTTGCCTGATACGTCGGCGACGCAAAGCAGATAATGCGAGTCACTGCCCGCCACCGTCAGCATGTCGTAATAGTCTCCGCCGCAATGTCGCGCCGGACGGTTGCGCGCCGCGATGTCGTAACCGACGAGTTTCGGCAACGTGGCAGGGAACAGTCCTTCCTGAATCGAAGCCGCGAGTTGCAATTCCTGTTCGACTTTTTTGCGTTCAACCGCGCCGCGAAAGTACCAGGCATTTTCGAGCGCGACGGCGGCTTGCGCTACGAGACCCGCGCCGAATTCGAGATCGGCTTCTGAATAGGGCAAGTTGCCGGGGCGCGGCCCCATCACCACCAAACCGCCGGTCGTGTTGTCTCCGGCTTTAATGGGAAAACAGATTGCGCCTTGTTCGGCAATCACGCTGTCACGGATTACGCCTTCAGGTAAGTCAGTCGCGCGAACGGCATCTTCCAGCAATTCGGGGTCGTAACCATACGCGTCATAATCAGTCAGCAAATCAAGGCTCATCCCTTTTTGCCGCAGCACGGGCGGATGGCCTTTCTTCCACGCGGCCACGGCGTATTTCCGCACCGCCCAACGTCCGGCCAACGTCAGCGCCAACAGCCGCGCGACTTCTTCGGCCTCAAACGTAGAGGTCAGTCCGCGACCGAGATCAATCAGCGCCTGCATGTCTTGCACTTTTTGATCGAGCGCCTGATTCAACCGGTGCGATTCGGCGTGGGCGCGGGCGTTGGCGATGCCACTCGCCGCAATGCCCAACAACGCTTTGACGAATTCGATTTCGCCCTCGTCGAGTTCGCGGTTCGCTGGTTTGCCGAGGCCGAGTACGCCCACCGGAGCCTCGATGTCGCCAATGTGCAGCAGCAGATCAATGCCGTTGGCTTGCGCTTCGTTGGCGTGGAACTGATTGCCGACCTTGAGCGAACCTACGCCGCGCACGATTTCAAGCCGCATCGGTTCATCGGTATTCGCAGGCGCGATGGCAATCAAGGCTTTCGACACCAGCAAGCGCCCCATCACCGAACGCAGCAAATGCCGCAACAGGTCTTCGAGATTTAACGATGAATGCAAAAGCTGCGCCGATTCGAGCAGCGCTTCGAGGCGGGAATTATCGAGAGCAGAAATAATCATGGGGATGGGAAAATCTGGGAATTGTGAGAGAGATAGGAGTTATGGGAGAACATTGTCTTGAGGGTTACTGGGGTTTCCTATATCTCCCATCGCCCGCATCTCTCCCATGGCGTTCACTCTCAACGAATCTTTTTCACCATATGCAATTCGTTTTTCTGACCGGGCACAATTTCGTATTTCACTTCGTCCATCAGCGTGCGAATCAGCCGCATGCCTAATCCGCCCGACTTGCGTTGTTGTACGAGTTCATCGAGTTCGATTTGTGTGACGCCGCCCGGATCAAAGCCCTGGCCTTCGTCAATGACGGCGATGCGCAGCGCGTCATTATCAAACGAAGCGCGCACGGTCACGTCTTTGCTCAAATCGTGTCCGTAAGCGTGTTCGATCACGTTGGCGCAGGCTTCGTCAACGGCGAGTTCGAGCTTGCCAATTTCCGCTTCGACAAGGCCGGCTTGTCCGCCAACGCCGACGACAAACTCGCGGATCATCGCCAGATTCTCAGTCGAAGAGGGAACTTGTAAGGTGAAGCGTCTTTCCATATCAGTCATGAAAGTCGTCCTCAAAGGGCGCCTCAAAAGGGCGTTTAGTTACGCGGTTTGAAATTGAGCCTTGGCTGTCGCCAAATCGTCAGGCATTTCGAAAATATCCTGAAAGCCCAGAATGTCGAACGTATGTTTGACCTTCGGCGTAAGGCCGCTGATCTTGATGTCGCCGCCGCGTTCGCGCAACTCTTCGATAAAACTCATAAATACGCCCAAGCCCGCCGACGAGATGTAATTGAGCTTGGCGCAATCTACGACAATGCGCAGCCGGTCGTGGTCAACCTCGGCTTGAATGGCGTTCTCGAAATGCGGCGCGGTGTGTGCGTCTACGAAACCTTCGAGTTTGATGACGGAAAGCCCGTCCTGTTGTTCGGTCTGAATCGCAAAGGGATTCGGCACGGTTGCTAGCCTCCTGAAAAACGTGTTGTCTGGTGTCCGTAGCCTGACCGTAAGAGAGGGCTGCTTCGGACTTGTATAAACTGTGGAGAAACGTGGGAATTGCTTGTCTCTGTTGCTTGAAAACGCGCGCATCTTAGCATATTCAATCGGTCGCGCAATTGTCACAACGCTAAAACTCCACGCTTTCGCTGCCCGCTTTATTAAAGGATCACGCAAGCACATTCGCTCGCGCCTGTTACTCGGCTTTCTCTTGTTCGCCCTGATGCTGGCGTATTGGGGCATGACTGGTTACCTCAAGTTTGGATTTCTCGGCAGCTATGACGGTTGGGTAAGCCGCGCCGATGGGGAGCAGCAATTCATTATCCTTAGAGTAGACCCGCAAGGCCCTTCCAATATCTTGCAAGTGGGCGACGAAATTCTCGCCATCAACGGCGCTTCGCCGCGCTCAGATCCGCGCCGTTCGCTCAATTTGTCGCGAATCTTGCCGCCGGGTACGACTTATCGAATGACCATTAAACGCGGCGATATAGTAATGGAAGTGCTGCTCAAAACTGCAACTTCGCCTCCTACGGATCGTCCTACTTTTACCTGGCTCGACGTAGCGAAATGGTTCGGCTCGATCTTCTTTTTGCTGGTGGGTTTCGGCGTCCTGCTGCTCAAGCCCGACAGCAAACAGGTGTGGATTCTGGCGTTAATGTTGATGACGTTTGTTGGGACAAGTTACGACGCCTCATCGCCTTATCATTATTTCGGCACGGCTGGCGATTATCTGGCTACGCTGGCGCGCATCTTGTCTTTAGCCCTCCTGCCATAGTTTTTGCATTTCTTTCTGATTTTTCCTGAACGCTCGCCCTGGTTAAACCGCTACCCGAAATTTGAGACTTGGCTTTACGCGCCTTTATTGGTGGTGGAGTTTTTCTTTGCCCCGGAACGAATACCGCATCACTTAGTGCGTCACTTTTACCGTTGGGTTCATTGGGATTGGCTGTTTCAGCATAAAGTGCAATGGCTGGGATTCTTAATCGTTTTCGCCTATCTCATTGGCGGGCTGGCCTGCTTAGGATTGGGTTATCGCGTCGCCAACACGGACGCCAAACGGCGCTTGCGCGTCATTCTCATCGGCGCAGGGCTGGGTTTCTTAAATCTCTTGCTGGTTGTCGTCATTCAAGCTACTGGGCTGTATCAGGATTTCAAAGACGTTCACAATTTTCTGCAAACCTGCTTCGTCGTAACGCTGCCTTTGATTCCTCTCTCATTCGCTTACGCTATCATTCGTTACCGAGTCATCGTAACCGTTCAGTTGGGGCGATGGTTTTCCCGATCTAACATAACTTGAGTCTTGGGTTGAATCAGGCCGGAATTCGGCCTGATTGAGCCAAATTGAATTGGAGCATTTTCAGTTTGACTGTATTCCACAACCCATTCCAGGAACGGGAATAGACCAAATCGACAAAGCGTGACCAGAGTTG
>JANNUY010000795.1:0-2481 GCA_031414155.1 Acidobacteriota bacterium | reverse complement strand
TCGAGGTGCGTCTCGGTCAAGTAGACAAATTGCAAGAGGCGGCTTCGCGCGGCCTGGGCTTGCGCGTACTTTACGCGGGGCGACAGGCTTCGTGTTCGACCTCTGATTTGAATCCGGCGTCCATAGACGCGCTCATCAACGATGCCGTTGAGATGGCGCGGCTGACTTCGATTGACGAAGCCGCCGCCTTGATCGGCCAAGACGAATTGGCGCAAGGCGTGCTGCCTGATTTGGGTTTGTATGACGAAGCCATCGCCAACTTGCCCACCGAACGCAAAATCGAAATGGCGAAGGCCGCTGAAGCCGCAGCGTTGGCGCGCGACCCGCGCATCGTCAATTCAGAAGGCGCAAGTTGCAGCACCGTCATTGGCCGCGTAGTGATGGCCGCCAGCAACGGCTTCGCAGGCGAATATGCCAGCACGCGCTGCGGCATCATGGTTCAGCCCATCGCTAGAGAAGGCGAAGGCGTGCAAGCCCAAATGCAGGTAGGATCGTGGGGCGATTTCGCGCGCGTGTTGAGTCGTCTCGATAGTCCTGAACTGCTCGGACAAGTCGCCGCTGATCGTGCGTTGCGCAAGTTGAACGCGCGCAAAGTCGTGACGCAGGAAGTATCGATTGTGTTTGACGCCGAAGTCGCCGATTCATTGTTGGGCGAATTTTTCTCTACGATTTCGGGCGATGCCTTGATTCGCCGCGCGTCGCTTTTCGTAGGCAAGCTGGGCGAAGAAATCGCTGCGTCAAATCTGACGATCATTGATGACGGTACGCTCGCGGGTGAACTCGGCTCGCGGCCTTTCGATGGCGAAGGCTTGGCTACGCGCCGCACGGTCGTCGTCGAAAACGGCGTGCTGAAAAGTTATTTATTGAATGGTTACACGGCGCGCAAGCTGAACTTGAAATCCACCGCAAATGCAGCGCGCGGCCTCGCGGGTGCGCCCGTCGTGGGCACCGGGAACTTCTTCATCCAGCCCGGCGTCCATACGCCCGGTGAGATTATCGCTTCGGTACCCAACGGATTTTTCGTAACCGACTTGATTGGCTTCGGCTTCAATCCGGTCAACGGCGATTATTCGCGCGGCGCGGCAGGCCTGTGGATCGAAAACGGTAAGCTCACCCACGCTGTCGAAGAAGTCACCATCGCGGGCAACTTCCGCGACATGCTCAAAGGCATTGAAATGGTTGGCAACGATTTGCGCTTTCGCGGAAAGATTGCGTCGCCTACGTTGAAAGTGAATAAGATGGTCGTGAGCGGCGAATAAACCAGGGAACGAACTATGCTTGAATTGAATGAACCCAAAGCAGAAGAACCGAAAACCAATCGCCTCGTCTTAGGCGTACTAGCACTGATCGTCGTCGGATTAGTCGGCGGAGTAATTTGGATTGCCAACTCCAAATCTGAATACAAACCGGCGCTGCCCAATGCTGTGCGGGCGGGCAATGCGGAATTCGATAATTACCAAAGCAAGGTTGCGCTTGAGTTAGTAGATAAGATCGTCCATCCGAATATGATCGGCATGGCGCAATACGAAATTCAGGTGCGTGTCACCAATCGCGGCGACCGCACAATCACCGGCCTCGAACTCGCCGGACGCATGGTTGATATGAACGATCAACTTCTCAAAGAAGGCGTCAGCGTGCCGATTCCGCGGCTGCGCAAAACGTTGCCGCCGGGCGAAACCTTCCTCGCCAGCGTCAAGATTGATGCCCCTGGAAAAATCACCGAAGACCAAGTCAAAGACCTTTTATTTGAATTACGCGGATTGCAGTTTTAGCAAAACAAGGAGCAACACTTTTCATGCAAATGCCGGATGGCACGAACAAAAACGTATTCGATCTCTTTCGCCTCGACGGACGCCGTGCACTCGTGACGGGCGGTTCAAAAGGCTTGGGCTTCGTCTTTGCGCAGGCGCTGGCCGAAGCGGGCGCGGAGGTTGTCATCAACAGTCGCAATCTGGCGGAATGCCAGCAAGCCGCTGATGAGATCGCCAAGCTCACCGGACGCCGCGTCATCGCGCTGGCCGCTGATGTGAATGAAGCCGCTGAAGTCGAACGCTTACGCACGGAAGCCGAAAGCCAACTCGGCGCAATTGACATTCTCGTCAACAACGCAGGCATCAACCGGCGCGGTGCGATGGAAGACCTGACCGCCGATGATTTCGAGGCCGTAATGCATACGAATGTGACGGCGCTGTTTCATACGTCAAAAACGTTTGGCGTCGCGATGGCCGAACGAGGCTGGGGACGCATTATTAATCTGGGTTCGATTATGTCGGTGATTTCGTTGCCGCAACGTACGCCTTACGCTACGTCAAAGGCGGCGGTGATCGGGATGACGAAAACGCTGGCACTGGAATGGGCCGAACGCGGCGTGACGGTCAATGCGATGTGTCCGGGGCCGTTTGCAACCGAGATGAATAAACAATTGCTCAACGATCCGGTGAAATACAAAGATTTCGTCGCGCGTATTCCGATGGCGCGGTG
>JANNUY010000794.1:0-4233 GCA_031414155.1 Acidobacteriota bacterium | reverse complement strand
GTCATGCCGACGATCTTGAATTTGCCGCCCGCCTCTTCGACGCGTTTGAAGGCGCGCACAATTTCGCCAATGCCCATCGAATCAATCAGCGGTACGTCAGTCAGGTTGAGGATGACTTTAGTCGTACCCGCCGTGAGTACTTTGTCGGTCAAAATCTGCAACTGATGTCCGCCCTGCCCTTTGAAAAGTTTGCCGCGCACGTCTATCGAAGCGATGGTGCCGATGTAATGAATGCCTATGGTCAACATAAATTGGGGATGCCAGAAGGTAACACATGGATGATAAGCAGAAACCGCACGAACGGAACTGAACCTGCCGCCGCACAATTTTTTCTGCCTGTTGTTTCGGGATTACGCTGACATTCTAGCTGAGAACCTGCCGATTCTGAAACCCTGCTAGATCGCGTAATTGCCCTGGCAGTCATAAGGGCGCAGCTTCAGTTGAACCCAGTGCCTATCATCCACGTATAATCGCCGCGTATAATCGCGCGCCACTATGAGCGACACTGACAAAACCCAATTGCCCAATCGCCTCGAACACTTCGTCCGCCGCTTCTTTGAGCGCGTAGGCGGCATGCTGGATTTCGCCTTGCGACGTCCGATGAACGCGCATGCCCGCACTGACCTAACTGCGTTGTTGCCGCAAATCGAACGCGCCGTCGAAGCCAAACTGCGCCGCGAAGCCAACCGTGTCGTTGCGCCAAACTTGATTGAGTTGCGGTATGACTACGAAACCTACGGTCAGATGAATGATGAACGGCGCGCTTATCTCGAAAAAGAAATCGCCGCGAGTTTGTATGAATACGCGGTCAATCATCGCTACACGTTGCTGGGTAAGATGGCGGTGAAGCTGACGTTTGACGTATTCACGCGGCAACTCACGATTAAGGCTGCGTTCCCTGATGAGCCTGCGCACGAGGCTGGTGCAGACAAACCGACGAATGAAAAAGCAACATCTGCCGCTTTGCCCGCCGCATCCATCACTTTGATTTTGCGTGGGACGGGACAACCTGAATTGCGTGCGAGCTTCACCGACCGAGCCGCCGTGGGGCGCAGCCACGACAACGCGCTGTGCATCAGTGACGCTTCGGTGTCGAGTTTTCATGCGGTCTTTACCGTCGGCGCAAACGGAGCCGTCTGGCTGACTGACATCGGCAGCAGCAACGGGACAGTTGTGAACGGAGTTCGCATCAACGAAGGCGACAAGACGATTGTGCGTGACGGTGATCGCGTACAGTTCGGCGATGTTGTTTGGAGATTGGAGCTATGAGCTTTCCCTTTGTAGCGTCGCTGTTGTTCCTGCTCGGCTTCGGCGCGTTGTTGCTGGCGTTGTTTCTTTCGACGTGGCGTTATCGCGCGAAAACCCAAACCATTGACGAAGGCGTTCCCGATGATTTCGGCCCCAAGCTCACCAGCCAGCGATTGCGCGTCGTCCGTTGGGCCTTCGCCTTGCTCGTACTCACCGCGCTCGGCTTTCACGCATATTGGGGATTGTTCTCGACCGGCCCGTTGAGCGAAAACGCCGCCTTCGCCGCTTTGAAAAACAAACGCGATCAACGCAACCGCCGCGATGACGAAGCCAATTTGCGCGGATGGATATTCGACCGGCATCGTGATTACAAAAAGACGCTGGCGAAATATCGCTTTTTGAACGGGCAGATCATTCGTGATTATCCGTTGGGACAAGCCGCTGCGCATTTGATTGGTTACGCAGGTTTGTTGCGCGGAGACGCTGCGATGGAACGCGCCGTAGCCTTTCAACCGCCGCGCGAAGAAAGCAAAAGCTGGTGGGAAAAAGTTTCGCCTTTCAGCAACGAACAGAAAGTGCAAGTCGGCCCTGACCTCGTGCTGACGATTGATTACGAATTGCAAAAGGCTGCGTTTGAATTGCTGCAAGGCAAGCGTGGCGCGGTCGTGATGCTCAACCCGCAAACCGGCGAAGTGTTGGCGCTGGCGAGCGCGCCGAGTTTCGATCCCGACGATGTGAACAATAACGAGACATGGAAGAAGATCAGAAACGACGCCAAAAACAAACCGCTGCTCAATCGCGCGCTCGAAGAATATTATTTGCCCGGCTCTACGTTTAAGGCCGTCACGGCGGCTGCCGCCATTGAAGCCCGCAAAGACAATCTCGAATTCAACAGCGTTGCCGGTGGTTGGACACCGCCCAACTCAGGTCGTCCGATTCGTGACGACGAAGGCGAAGCCCTCGGCAAACTCAATCTCACCGAAGCCTTTGTGCATTCATCGAATCAATACTTCGCGCAACTGGGCGTCGAACTCGAACGCCAACGCATGGGCGAAGCGGCGCAACGCTTCGGCTTGCAATTGCACGCGACGGGCGCGGCCTCCATCGGCACGGGCGTCGAGCGCGGCTTGTGGAACTCGCGCAATAAAATTCTCTCTGACGTATTCGCGCCGTTGAACTCTACGTTTGTGAATGGCGGGCGGACGAGCAAATACGACCTCGCGCTTGAGAGCATCGGGCAGGGTTATGTGCAGGCGACGCCGTTTCAGATGGCGTTGATTGCAGCAGGCGTAGCCAACACACAAGGCATGGTAATGCGGCCTAAGATTGAAATTGACGCGCAACCCATAGCAATGAGTCAGGCGATGACGGCGGAAACCGCAGCGCGCGTGCGGCAACTTTTCGCGGCAGTCGTGCAACGCGGCACGGCCAGCGGCCCCGGCTTCGGCGGCTTGCTCAAACCGCACGGCATCACGGCGGGCGGCAAGACCGGTACGGCCCAACGCGAACAGGTCGTGATTGATCCTGCGACCGAAAAGCCGGTGATGATCCGCGATGCGCAAGGCCGCCAGCGCATCAAGAAAGAGTTCCGCATTGATTCGTGCTTTATCGGATTTGCGCCGTTAGAAAATCCGCAATTAGCTTTTGCTGTCGTGGTCGAAGGCGGCGGATACGGCGCGAAGACTGCCGCGCCGATTGCGGGGAAGTTGGTGGTGCGCGCGAAAGAACTCGGCCTGCTAACGGCGGTTCCCGCTACGCCTGTGCGCGAAAAATAGTTGAAGACGTTAGCGAAGACTGAAGTCCACGCTACGACGAGCCGCTTCACTGGCAGCTTTATCGCTTGCTCGTAGCGCCGAACGAACTCCGATTTTCCGGCTCGACCAATGATTTAACTTTGTGCATGGGAGCGCCCGCCCCTGCGGGCTGTATAAAAAGCGGCGAAGCCTTCTTTTTCTAAACGTTTGCAATGCGAAAGACTGAATGAATAAGGAACGCTACGCGGCTTCTTTTATAGCCCGCAGGGATGCGGGCGCTCCCAGGTCATTCCTGTAAAAGGAAAATGATGATGAACAAACTCTACACACGTATCAGCTTGATCGCTACCTTAGTGATCATCACACTCACGGTCAGTTTCGCCCATTGGCACGCGCAGGCCGAACGCGGTTCATGGCGCAATGAGGCCGCCGTTACGACCAATGTCGCACCTGCCACGGTGCCCTTTGCCACGATCACGGTGAATACGACAGCGGACGATAACGTCGTCAACGGCAACTGCACGCTGCGTGAAGCGATCATCGCAGCCAACACCCATATGGCAGTAGACGCCTGCGCGGCAGGCGTGGCGGGATTGGATACGATTGAATTCAGCCTGGGCGCAGGTACGCCGACCATCAATGTGTTGTCGGCCTTACCGACCATCAACGAACCGGTCACGATTAACGGGAATACAGGCGGCTCGACGCGCGTGGAATTGAACGGCACTGGAGCAGGAGCCGGTGTAACCAGTCTGCGGCTTACGAACTCCGGCCGTGAAAGTACGATTGCGGGACTGGTGATCAATCGGTTTGGGGGTATTGGTATTTGGATGGATTTTGGCTCTCGCAATACGGTCAGGAACTGCTATATCGGCACCGATGCGACGGGTACACCTGTCCCGGGCTACGGTAATTTAGCGGGAGTGTACCTTGGCGCTGCGTCGGCCAACACGATTGGCGGGACAAGCGCCGCCGAGCGCAATATCATTGCCGGCAATGGCTATGGCGTGGCCACCCTAGGGTTTGATTTTGGAGAGCCGACAATGAACGCGATCCTCGGCAATTCCATTTTTAGCAACACCGCCTTAGGCAATACTGTGAACATTTTTGTGACGAGGAATAAAGCCTTTAGCTGCAACAAAGATGCCTTTGGCGAATTAAATCAAAGTCAACTCGCAAGCTGACTTTTGAGAAATTCGAGACTGAAAAGTTAAGTTGTTGTGTCTGCTTA
>JANNUY010000793.1:0-7463 GCA_031414155.1 Acidobacteriota bacterium | reverse complement strand
CGAAGGAAGCGCTACGCACGCGCATTCTCGCTTTTATCGAATACTTCAATGTCACTTTGGCGAAGCCTTTTAAGTGGACTTACAAAGGACGACCACTTCAGGTCTAAACCAGGAGCAGAATTTCAGAAAAGCTCCACTAGCGCAGTGACAATGCTTTGGCAAAACCGATATGCAACTTTGGTTATCACGAGAAAGCGAAGTCCCTTTGCGCGAACAACTCACCGCGCAAATCAAGCTGGCGATTTTGAGTCAGGATTTGCAGCCGGGGGAGCGTTTGCCGAGTACGCGCGAACTGGCGCGGCGTTTCAAGATTCACGCCAACACGGTGAGCGCGGCTTATACCGAACTCACTGACGCGGGCTGGGTCGAGATGCGCGCGGGCAGCGGTGTTTATGTGCGGTCGTTCAAGGCCGAACGCGCGCTCGAAGCCCAACTCGACCTCGATCATCAGATCATCGAATTTCTCGAAGTCGCGCGCCGTAAGGGTTTCTCGTTGTCGCAAGTGCAAAGCCGCGTCCGGCATTGGCTGCGGCTGCAACCGCCCGACCACTTTCTCGTACTCGACCCGGAACCCGCCTTGCGCGAAATCCTCGCCGCCGAGATTGCCGAGGCCACCGGCTTTCGCGTCGCTACGGCGAGCATGACCGACGCCGAAGACCGCAACCTGCTGGTCGGAGCCGTACCCGTCGCGCTTTATGGTATGGCCGAAGCCGTGACGGCTGCGTTGCCACCGACGACGGCGTGTTTGTTGTTAAAAACCCGTTCGATTCCCGAAGCCCTCAAAGGCGAACGTCCTCCCGCGCCTGACGAACTCATCAGCATCGTTTCGCACTGGCCTGCATTTTTGCACATTGCCCGTTCCGTACTCATTGCTGTCGGCTTAGACGGCGACGCACTCAACTTCCGCGACGCGCGCGAACCCGAATGGTCGCGCGGGCTGCGTTCGAGCGCCCTCGTCATCACCGATGCCGCAACTGCATTGCGTATGCCTGCCCAACTGCAAACGCGCGTCTTCAAAATTATTTCGGATAGTTCGATTGCTGAGTTAAAAGCCTATGTAGAAAAGTTTATTCGTTGAAGGTGGTGCAAGCTGCCGAGCTTGCGCGGCACTGTCATTTAGCCCTTTTCTGGCAACGGACACTTTAGGCCATTAGGCTTGGCATCCCGTTTGTCGCCGTCAATGCGTTCGCTTGCCAATCGCGCAGAGCTTCAGCAGCTTGCGCCACCATGGCGTTAATCATTTTCTTCTTCAAATTCATTTGACCGTAACAAAATAGACCGTTCGACGGGCGGGAGCGATTCCCAACGATGGCCGAGCCAGCTAACCCCGGCGAGAAAGGCGCGGGCGCGTTCGACGTGAGGGTCTACGCGATGGCAGAGCGCCCAGAACGCGGGGCCGTGATTGGGATGAAAGACGTGGGCGAGTTCGTGCGCGACGACCGATTCCAGCACCCAGCGCGGCATCAGCCGCAACGTAGCATTCAGCCGAATCGTACGCGTCATCCCGCTGTAACTGCCCCAGCGCGCTTCCTGCGTGGTGACGAAAAGAACTTCGTTGATTTGCGGCGGATGCGGAAAGCGCGCGGCGATTTCGCGCGCGAGTTCGAGCGGGTTGTCGTTCGCGTTGATCTGGCGCGCGCGTACGCGCCGCAACAACCGCCGCGCCAAATCGGGCAGCACATCGTCGAGCATCTCTTGCGGTACGTTGTGCGGAGCGCTGACCTGCAACACTTCACCGCGCAGCCGTGCGTTGATATTGCGCACAGCTTTGCGCTGCAAATGGAGTGTGAGTGTCATCCCATCCACCGTGATGGTCTGGTTGTTCGTCGGCATGCGCCGCAGTATAGAGCGAAGCAGGGAAAGCGGGAAAGACAGGGAGACAATGAGAACCCTATCTCATTGTCTCCCTGTCTCTCTCTCGGCTGTGACAATTGCAAGAGTGCCCTATGCGGTAGCGAAAGCAGGCGGCTTTTCACTATAAGGTGCGCCGCATTGTGGTGGCGCGGGCTTTGCTTTAGGGTTCGCGGCACTTAGCTAATGGTGAAGTCCCCGTGAGGTCAAAGATGGTCTTCACCCGTTTCGTAATGACAGTTGCTGTTTCGTGCTGACAGTTGTCACTTATCCGTTATCGCTTTCGAGGAATTGAATTATGGAAGTGTTCGGCGTCCTTTTCGTACTCGGCTTGCTGGCTTGCCTGCTGATTGGCTTCATACAGATATTGATTTGGCTGGGCCGTTTTTTCGGCGGTGGCAAGCCACCCGTCAACCGCATTCATCTCGAGCCTGCTGCGCCGCCGCCACGCAACACTTGCAACGGATGCGGCGCGCCGTTCAGTCTCAACGATCAGTTTTGCATGCAATGCGGTTTGCGGCGCGAAGCCAAACCCAATTCCGCCGAAACCGATCTCGTCGCCGCACAACGCGCGCTGTTGCGGTTATTTAACCTCAAACAACTCGACGAAAGCCTTTATCAATCGCTCACACAAACCATCGAAGCCGAACAGACGCGCTTGCGTTCAGGGAAAACAGAAAGACGGGGCGAACCTGTGCTGCGACCCGTCAGTGAGTCGTGGCCAACGGCTGTTACGCAAACGGCACAGGCGCTCCCTGCCGCGAATGAAACGAACCTTCGACCCATCGCCGCGTCACTCCGTCACCCCGTCACCCCGTCACCCGCGCCGCCGCCGCCCGAACCGCGCCGTTCGCTGCCCGAAATGCTTGCCGCTTTTATGGAAGAAAGCAGCATTCGTTGGGGCGAACTCGTCGGCGGCTTGCTCATCATCGGCTGTTCGCTGGCGCTGGTCGTGAGCTTATGGTCAGAAATTGCCGAACGCCCTTTCCTCAAGTTCAGCGTATTCATGTCAATGACGGCGGCGCTGTTCGGCTTGGGCTTTTACAGCGCGCATCGTTGGAAGCTGCCTACGACAAGTCGCGGCGTAATGCTCATCGCTACGTTGCTCGTTCCGCTGAACTTTCTCGCGGTGACGGCGTTGGGGCGCGCTTCGAGTGGCGTGGGGATCGTGTTGGCAGAAATCGCTACGTGGTTTTTATTCGCGGCGCTCGTGTGGCGCGGCGCACAAGTCTATGCGCCAGAAAATTCGCGTTGGATGGCGGGCAGCACAATGGGCGTATCGCTGGCGCTGCTCGCCGCCAAACATCTCGCCGCGCCTGACCTGAATTGGCGCAACTGGCTATTGCTCGGCGCGCTGCCCATCGCCTGTTTCGTCGTTAGCGTAGCCGGTTCGTTGCGCCAAGCGCGCGTTAAACCAGTTCTCGACTCACCGCAGCTTTACAGTTTGTTTGCCGTTTTGGGCGTGGGGCTTTTCGCCACCGTGTTGCCCTTAGGTTTGTTGCTCGCGCGAGGCGGACTCTCGCGCCGCACCTGGCAGGAACTCGTACCGCTGCTGGCCTTGCTCGGCGTGCCGTTGATGGCGGTCGGCTGGTTCTGCTGGCGGCGCATTCAAACGAAAGAACTCGGCGTCGAACGAACTATCGCTACGAGCATTGGCCTCGCGGGCGCGGCGTTGCTCGCGGGCAGCACGTTGCTGGCCTTTCCTTTGGTTGACGCGATGCTCGCGGTCGCCTTGCTCAACGCAGTGGTTTTCGGTTGGGCAGCGCGACGTTACCGCTTGCGCGCGGCGCGCTGGCTGGCCTTTGTGCAAACGCTTTACGCCTCGTTGTTGTTGCTGCATCTCGCGTGGGGGAATTTGCATTTCGGCATGAGCGATGCGGCGACGCTGTTGAGCGCGCTGTTCTCTTACGTCAGCGGCGTATGGCTATTGATCGTCGCGCTCGCGTTGCTGACGGCGGCAGAAATGCTGCCGCGTCGTTCGACGGCGATGCCTTTTTTGCGCGCTGACGCAGAACTCGCCGCCGCCCTTTGCGCGCTGGCGAGCTTTGGGTTGGTGACGGTTCACGCTTTCGGCTGGACGGGTGACCCGCTGCACGCTGTGTGGATTTACGCGACTTATGCAGTCGTGGCCTTCGCTCTGGCATGGCGACATAAATCCGCGTTGTTCGTCTGGGCAGGGCTGGGCTTGTTATGGATGACCAGCGCGCAAGCCTGTGTTTACGCCTTGCAACCGACGGTGCAATGGAACGAGCCGTGGGCTGTCGCGTGGTCAGCCGTCGCGCTCATCACGGTGGCGCTCGCGTTGTTGAGTTTGTTCAACGCGCGCGCTCAAGCCTTGTTCGGCAACCGCAGCTTGCTCGCTTCAGGCGTATGCGTTTTAGCCGTCGCGCCGTTGCTGGCCTTTCGCCCGCTCGAACTGTCGCCCGCTTATTTATGGCCCGGCTTTATCGTCGCGCTGGCTTGGGCACTCTATGCGTGGCGCAGCGCGCAACCGTTGACCGCCGTCGGTGGCGGCGTACTTTTCAATCTCGCCGCCAGCCTCGCGGCGTTGAGTTGGTTTCGTGTGCATTACGCTGTTTCTGACAGCCACATGCTGGTGCGGCTCATTCAAATCAATCTGGCGGTCAGCGCGCTCTATGCGTTGGCGTGGTATGGCTACACGCGCCGCACCGTTCCCGCGTGGAATTCACCACATCACCGCTGGGTCTTGCAGTTGAGCCGATTGGTCGCAACCTTATGGCTGGCGCTGATGGGCGCGACGGCTGCGAGCTTGATCGTGTCGCCGTGGCGTAAGAGTCAATTCGTGAGCACCATCGGTGACGGTTGGAGTTGGTCGCTCGCCGCGCTCATTGCCGTCACTTATGCCCTCACACAAACCAGTCGTTATCCCAATCGGTTGCGTTCGTTCTCGCTCAGAATGGTGGCGGGACTGACGTTGGGCGTCGAAATCGCCGCCCTCGTACATCGTTGGGAAACCGCTTGGGCGTGGCAGGCTTATTTCACACTGGCTAGTTTTGTAACGTTGGCCGCCATCATCGCGCTGGCTCGCGTAGCTTATGCCTCACGCCGCGAACAAAAGACTGAAAGCAATCGCGCTACGTTATGGACGAACGGCTTGAGTTGCGCGGCTGTCTTGTTGGCGTGGCGCGGCACTGAACTCAATCAAGGCCCGTGGCGCAGCGTCGCCATCCTGTTGGTCGTCGCGCTGGCGATGCTCGTGATGCAAGGACTGCGGCGTTCGCGCGCATACGCCTATGTCGCAGGCGCGTTGGCGTGCGGAACCTTGACGATGTGGATTTGGGGTTACGCCCACGGTGACGGCACGGCGATGGATGTGTTGTTGCTCAACGGCGTCACGCTCGCCGCCGTCGGCCTTATCAGCTTATTGATCGAATTGCGGAGTGGCGCTCCGCGCAAGCCGGTCGTACCAGCCTTTCACCAATTCATCGCGTTCGCATTGCTGGCCGCCGCGAGTTGGTGGATGGCCGCCAAACTCTCGCACGATTTCACGGGCGCTTCAGACGCATGGATTGCGGCGCGTGGCGTTTACGGCTTGTCGTTTTTCGCGGCGCTCACGGCCTTGCTCATCGCCAGTTGGTGGGACGCGACGCATCGGTGGCGCTTCACGGCGATTTACGTTTTCGGCTTGCTGGTCATCGCCGCCTTGATAGACCGCCGCAATCTGTTCGGCGCGCAAATGCTGTATTGCCTCTCGATCACTGCCGCGCTCTATGCCACGGGCACGGCCTTGCTGTGGAGCAGCCGTTCCCTATTCACCACGCCCTTGCAAGCCTTGCGTGTACCTGCACTCGCAATCGAAGCGGAAGCCAAAGCCAAAGCCCAAGTTGAACTCTGGTGGCTCACACCTGCGAACTCGTTGCTCGCTTGCATCGCCGTCGCGCTGGCACTGTTTCTGAGCGCGGTGATGGAACCTTCCACCGCGCGCTGGCTGACAGCAATCGTCAGCTTGCTGGCTCCGTTGTCGCTCTATCTGCTCATCGCGCGCACGCCGCGCCTGCTTCGAGAAAAGCTGTGGCAATGGCTCACGTTGACGCTCGCGTTCGGCGCAACGCTCGCGTGCTTATGGCTGGGCGTCAGCCATCAACCAACCCATCAACTCGTTTTATTCACTGCGCTGTCGCTCATCCTCAGCGGCGCGTTTTATCTGAGCGAAGCGCGTCCGCTATCCAACTGGTCGGCGTGGCTTGAGCAACTGGGCGGGTGGGAAGAGCCGTTGCGCGAATTCGTAACGGCTTCAGGCCTTCTCGGCCTCGCGGCCTTACTCGGCACGCTCGGCCTTGAATGGGTACAGCGGCTTGATTATGGCGCTCCGCAAATGGCGCGCTGGGCGGCAGGCTTGGTTACGTTTTTATTCGTCGCGTTGCTGCTCAGTTTGCTCGCCTTTGCGTTGTGGCGCGGACGCGATCCGTTAGGTTGGGAAAACGTCGCGCGCAGCCGTTATGTTTATGGCGCAGAGATCGTCGCCGTGTTGCTCTTCATCCATGTGCGATTGGTCGCACCGTGGCTGTTCGGCGGACGCTTTCAGGCCTATTGGCCGGTCAGCATTTTGCTGCTCGCTTTCGTCGGCGTAACGCTCAGCGACCTGTTACGTCGGCGCGGACGCACCGTGCTGGCCGATCCGCTCGAACGCACAGGCATCTTTTTGCCGCTGTTGCCCGCGCTGGCTTATGGGCTGGCTCCTTCAAACGTAGATTACGCGGGCGTGCTGTTAGGCGTAGCGTTGTTTTACGGCCTGTGGGCGGTGATGCGGCAATCGTTCGGCTTTTCGATTCTGGCGATTCTGGCGGGCAACGGTGGCTGGTGGCACTGGTTGCAACGCACGGGCGATTTCGGATTCTTCGCCCATCCGCAAGTGTGGCTGATTCCGGCGGCGCTGTCGGTGTTGGTCGCCGCGCATCTCAATCGCAAACAACTCTCGCTCGAACAACTCACGACGATTCGTTATGTAGCGTTGATGACGATTTATATCTCGTCAACGGCTGATATTTTTCTAAACGGCGTGGCTGATTCGCCGTGGCTGCCGCTGATTCTCGCCGTGCTGGCGATTGCGGGCGTAATGCTCGGCATCATGCTGCGCATTCGCGCTTATCTGTTTTTGGGTACGTCGTTTTTGTTGTTGGCGGTGATTACGATGATCTGGCATGCGGCGGTGAGCTTCGGCTGGCGCTGGCTGTGGTATGTCGCGGGCATCGCGTTCGGCATGGCGATCATTTATCTCTTTGCCATGTTCGAACGCCATCGCACCGCGTGGCTGTTGTGGATGGAGCGATTCAAAACCTGGCAGGCGTAAACGCAAAAAAGCGGTAGCGCAAGCAAGACCTGCGCTACCGCTTTTACCCAATCGGTTGGGCGATTTATTTCACCGTGACGACCTTTGAAATGACTCTGACGCGCCCGCCATTGTCAGGCATCACCGGCACGAACGTCGGATCGTATTTAGCACCCACCGTTTCGTAACCGCCGCCGACATATTCTGCCGTGATGTCGGCATTCGCACCATTGTCCACCTTGGTACTCAGGAAAAACACGCCGAGATCATATAACCGCACTTTATCGCGGCCCGCGTTGAATTCGTTGTTGTTGATGATCGG
>JANNUY010000792.1:0-17383 GCA_031414155.1 Acidobacteriota bacterium | reverse complement strand
GCGCTGGCGTGCCATTGCACGAGATGCCGGTGGAAGAAGCCGATATGCTGATGGGACTCAACGCGCGTTCGGTCTTTGTGAACTGCCGCGCGGTGATTCCAACCATGCTTGCGCAAGGCAGCGGGAAAATTATCAACATCGCTTCGCGCGGAGCCTTGCGGGGCGAGGCGGGCGCGAGCATTTACAGCGCGTCGAAAAGCGTCGTCATCCGTCTGACCGAAAGCATGGCCGACGAACTCAAGACACAAGGCATCAACGTCAATTGCGTGTTGCCGGGAATGATTGATACGCCTGCGAATCGTGGGGCGATGCCGCAAGCCGATTTCGATCAGTGGGTAACAACCGCCGCCATCGCAGACGTAATTATGTTCCTCTGCTCCGACGCGGCACGCGCCATTCACGGCGCGAGCGTGCCGGTTTATGGACGCGGTTAGTGTGCGGATACGCGCGAAAAGAAAGATTGGATTGGGGGCGGAAAGATTATTTCTGCGACTCGACTTCATACCATCGGGCGCGCACCCGTTCGATGACGGTTTCTGCGCGCAAGCGCCAACCCCATTCCGGCTTGAGTGCGGGGCGTTTGTGCGGCGTGAGAATCAATAAGTGCGGCGCGAGTTCGGCGAGTTCATAAGCCAACAACGGCAGGCGCGAGGCTTCGGCCAGGTGCAAAGCAAAGCTGCATACGATCAAGCTGTAGCGCCTGCCGCGCAGCGCGCCTGCGGCAATCGCAGCGAAATCGAACGACTCGGCGGCTTGTCCGGTACGCGCCAGATAAGCCGCGCCGGTGAAAGGATCAATGCCGTCAACCTGCTGTGCGCCGAGTTCGCGCAAGACCAGCGTCGCTTCACCACTGCCGCAAGCCAGATCGAGCGCGTGCGCAAGATTGAGCGGCCATTGCGGCACAACCGTATGCAACACCTGCGCAATCGCATCTTCGTGCGGATTGCGGTATTCCGCGCCGTGCCGCTGGTAATAGCCGCGCGCGCCGTGCTTTTCGTATTGCAACCTGATTGCTTCGTCGTTCATTGCGCCGTTTGGTAAATCACCTTTTTGTAAATCGTTAGATGTCCTGCAATCATACTTGTCGCATCGCAATCCAACCCAATCCGCAAGGAGCGCATAACTTCACATGGCAGAGGACAAAACCGCAACGCCCGCCCAAGGTTCGTTTTCACGCATCACGATTGTAGGCATCGTCAGCCTGTTGGTATGCGCCACGATTTATTGGCTGCGCCTCAACACCGTCTTCGGCCATCCTTACGTTGACGACGCTTATTACGTCGTCTTGGCGAAAGCCTTGGCCAGTGGGCAAGGTTACGCGCTCATCAATTCGCTGTCGCCGAATTTGCAGCCATTGTATCCGCCGGGTTTCGCCTTTTTGCTGTCGCTGGTGTGGCGCGTGACGTCGGTGTTCCCCGCCAACATTTACTGGCTGAAAGTGCTGCAAGTCGTCGCGGTGTTGGCGGCGGGCTTATTGGCTTACGTTTATTGCAAGCGTTATCGCCGCCTGCCTGAATGGCTTTCGCTCGGCATCGCGCTGGCGACGGTGACGAGTCCGAGTCTGGTATTTTTTGCGACTTCGACCCTGATGTCGGAATGCGCCTTTCTGCTGTTGCAGATGTTGGCCTTAGTCGCTGCGGCTGAAGCCGTCCGCCAACATCAAGCCGGTATGGCAAGGCTCGCCGCGATTTGCGCAACACTCGCGGGCTTGCTGGTGGCCTGCGCTTTTCTGACGCGTTCGATTGGCGTAGCCCTCGTCATCGCCGTTTTCGCGTGGTTCCTCAAAGAGCGAATGATGAAGCCGCTGCTGATCGCCGCCGCTGTAGTCGCGTTGATCGTTTTGCCGTGGCAGCTTTACGCGCGTGCGCATGCCGCCAGCGAAGAACTCAAGCGCGAGCAGCAAGGTTACATCACGCAAAACTATCTAGCTGCTTTCTGGCAACAAAGCGCCGGTGAAAATGAAAACGCTACGATCACGTTAAGCGATTTGCCTGCGCGCGTCGGCAACAACCTGGGCGACATCGTAGGGCAACAGTTCGGATTGCTATACGCTTCGCGGCTGTTTTTGATCGCGGGCCAATTCGGTCTGAGCGCATTGTCGGTCTTGCTCAGTTTGCTGGCGCTGGCTGGCTTGATTTTCGGCTGGCGCAACGGGCTGACGGCGGCAGAAATTTATACGACGCTCTCGCTCGGCTTCATTCTTTTTTGGCCGTGGGATCCGATGCGATTTCTCTTGCCGCTCATGCCGCTGCTGTTGGTTTACGTCGTCGAAGGCGGACAGGCGTTGTGGACTTGGTGGCGACGCGACAAGGCGGGCAATGCGCCCCAAACCAAATGGATCGGCGCAACCGTCGCCATCGGGTTAATGGTCGTCCTGAATTTGATCTCAAACTTTGAATTCATCGGAGGACTCGACGCGCAAGGCCGCCGCAACGCAGGCGAACTCGGCCAGTTCACCGAAATCGAAACCATGCTTGGTTGGGTGAAAGAAAACGTCACCGAAAACGAACTCTGTGCGTCGCTCAATCCGGGACTGGTTTACCTTTATACCAACCGCAAGACCGTCTCGGCGCAAGACCCGCTAGGCAATTGGGAACAGTGGAAGAAATGGGGCGTGCGTTATCTCGTGCTGACCAAACCTTATGGCGTACCCGCGCAAGACAGCACGGGCAAGCCGATTCGCGTGGCTTGGCAATCAAAACGAGTGCCGATGCTGCGCGTCATTGACTTGGGTTCGCCAAGCGAACGCGCGCCGTGGCCGACGGAGATGAAGTGATACGAATTATTTCGGATGCGGAATGATGGCGAGAATGACGTATTCATCGCCGTCTATCTGGAAATAAAAACGGTAGGAGCGATTTACACGGCCTTGCCAGACATCGTTGCTCTCGTCGTACTTTTTGGCTCGGAGCGATGGGTGGCGCAAGTCGGCTAACAACAGTCCAAACTGTTTCTTGACGCGAGCCTGAAGGTCTGGCGGGAGCGATTCATAGTCGCGGTCAGCTCTAGGGGTTAGAAAGATTCTCATTTCTTTCTCTTCTTCGCTTGGTACTCCTCAAACTCTTCCATATTGCTGAATGGCCCGATCAGCTTCCCTGCCTTCACATCGCGCAACCCTTCTTCGATGGCGGCCTTAATCACGTCATCATTCGCGTTGCTTTCGCCGTTAGTTGACGCTTTAGGCTTCAACACAATGCTGCGGCCTTCCAGTGCCGCCTCCAGATAGTCACCGATGGCAACGCCAGCGGCAGCACGGAGCGCGGTAGGAATCGTGACCTGAAAATTTTCCTTTACTTTAACCGTTGGCATAACAAGCTCCTCATCAAACTGATTGTAAGAAGGATTGAAAGCACGTCTTTCATTCGCGCTTTCACAAAGTAAGGGCACTATAGATTCGCCCACAAGCCGCTACAAGTTCGTGTTCACGACTCATCGCCGAACGAGATGCCGATGTCGCGCGCTGACTGAATCACGTCGGATTCGAGCGGCACTGATTTCATCGAACTGAGCGCGACCGACAAAGGCACGGTGATGATGGAAGAAGATTGCAGCGCCACCATGCAATTGTGTTCGCCGCGCTCGACCGCACGAACGGCGGCTGCGCCAAAGCGGGTCGAGAGCAAACGGTCGGCTGCTGTGGGCTGTCCTCCGCGTTGCAAGTGGCCTAATACCAACGAGCGCGTTTCGCGCTTGGTCAGCCGATGCAATTCGCGCGCAACGTAATCAGCCACGCCGCCCAAACGCGCGGGTTCGCCCTCCATCGCATCCTGATAAATCATTTCGCCGCCCACCGGACGCGCGCCTTCAGCCACGACGACAATGGCGAAGTTGCGCTTTCGCTGCCAACGTTGATTGATCTTGCGAACGATCCCTTCAAACTGAAACGGGATTTCGGGCAACAGAATGATATCGGCTCCGCCCGCCACGCCCGCGTAAAGCGCAATCCAGCCGGCGTAACGCCCCATCACTTCGACGACCATCACGCGTTCATGCGAAGCCGCTGTTGCGTGCAGTTTATCAATCGCATCGGTCGCCGTCGTAATCGCCGTGCTGAAGCCAAACGTCAGTTCAGTCGCTGCCAAATCGTTATCAATCGTTTTGGGTACGCCCACCACGGGCATGCCTAACTCAGCCAGCCCCGCCGCAATCTTTAGCGTACCGTCGCCACCAATCACGATCATGGCGTCAAAGCCGAGTTTCTTAAAACGCTTCACGACTTCGGCGGAGACGTCGCTGACTTTGGTTTTGCCTTTTTTATCCGTAGTGAGTTTGAACGGATTGCCGCGATTGGTAGTGCCGAGAATCGTGCCACCGGTGTGGATGATGCCGCGCACATGATGAGATTCGAGGCGCATGATGCGGTCTTTGTGCAACAGCCCTTCAAAGCCGCGCTCGATACCATAAATTTCCCAGCCGCGATTGAGGGCGCTGACAACGACCGCGCGAATGACCGCGTTCAAGCCCGGACAATCGCCTCCGCCGGTGACGACGGCAATTTTGAGAGGATGAGTATTCGTTTTCTTTTTGCGCTTTTGGCTCATAACGGCAGTTTACGAAGCCGCCTCAAAAGCGCAAGCCAAACAGCAAAAAGCCCGACTCGTTTTGCACAATGCGCTAATCGGTCGGGCCAGAACAAAAGATGACCAAAAATATGACTTGAGATTATTCGTCGTCGCTTTCGTCGTCTTGCGAATCAAGGCGACGCAGTTGCGACTGGGCCTGCGCGGCTAAGGCTTCGTAATTCAAGACCAGGATGCGGCGATTACTGAATTCGACAATTTCGCGGCGGCGCAAATCGTTAAGGTGCATCGTCACTGATTCGCGCGTGCTGCCGACTAAATCAGCCAGCTCACGATGCGGAATGCGCAAGCTGATCAGCACTTTTTGCGCTTCTTGCGTCAAGCCGTAACGGCTGACCAGATTGAGCAAAACTTTCGCAAGCCTGACCGCAATGCCGTCTAACGAAAGATCGCTAATGCGGTCTTCAGCGTGCATCAATCGCCCGCCAACCAACTTGAAAATATATTCGTTCAGGCGCGGCATTTCGCTCATCAGTTGCAACAGTTCTGCCCGACCAATGCGCGCAACCGAAGCCATGTCGTGTGCCACGGCAGTGCGTTCCCGCTTGCCGGTGGCGATCAAGGCGTCTTCGCCAAACAGCGTGCCGGACGGCAAAATATCAAGCAGCACGCGATTGCCCACCGCGTCTTCCCGCATGATTTTGATGTGTCCGCTCACCAGGCCATAGATCGCATCGCGTTCCTGGCCAGCCTGATAAATAAGACTACGGCGTGTGTGGCTTTTGATCGTAAAGTAAGCAGCGAATTGCTGTAGCGTGGCACGATCAAAAAAGCGTCCGAAATCAAGCTGGGCTAGGGCTTCGACTTCGCGATTAAAAGGTGGTCTCATCGGTGACAGTTTAGAGTGTCCGGCGATTGTCTTTCTGAGGGGGTTGAAAGACAAAGGATTGCGCAAGGCACTCATCCTTTCCAGTCGAGGGTGAAGATTGTCGTATAGAAATCGCCTGGAGAAAGACGACGTTAGGGGACGAACAATTCAGCAGCGTAACCGCATCAAACGAGAGCGCGAAACTCCAACTGAAACTACCGGTTGGATTAGGGAAAGACGACAATTGACTGTGGGGAACAAGTCATCTAAACGCCTTGCACCATAATGGATAATCCCTAAGTGGCGCAAGGGGTTTTTCGCTTCTTTGTCGTGATATGTCTCAGATGTACAATAAGTTGCGGGATTTTTTACAGCCTAAATTACGATGCTTGCGGCATCTCTGACGATTGACATAAGATGCGCCACGTTAAAAATGCGATGAATGACTGTTCATTCATATGCCAAATCAAATCAACTTAGTTTTCTTATCTGAATCATCTGTGAAAGACACTTTACCCAATCAGGGAGAGGCTGTTGAAAAAGACAGCGGCATTGAACGTAGCGGACGCGCAGAGAAGTCGCGCGTGATACTGCGCGCCGCCGCCAAGGTGTTCGCACGTTCGGGCTTTTTCAACGCGAAGGTCGCCGATGTCGCCCGTGAAGCTGGTGTCGCTGACGGTACGGTATATCTGTATTTCAAAGGCAAAGACGACCTATTGGGTTCGATCTTCGCCGCCGCGATGGAAGAGTTTCTCACCCTGGCCCGCACCGAATTGTGCGACCTGAAACATCCGCGCGAACGGCTTTATCGCTTTGCGCGTTTGCATCTCGAATTGATGGAGCGCGAACGCGATATGGCGATTGTCTTTCAGGTTGAGTTACGCCAATCCACTAAATTCATGGAGCAGTTTTCGACGACTTATCTGGCCGATTACTTGCGCATCGTGCGCGACATTATCGAAGACGGCCAGCGGCACGGACTCTTCCGCGCGCAACTCAACCCGCAATTGCTGGCGAAACTGTTTTTCGGCGCACTCGACGAAATGGTGACGAACTGGATTCTGAGTCATCAGCATTATCCGCTGGTTTCGATGGCCGAACCCGTGCTTGACGTATTCCTGAACGGCGTGAGTGCCAAACCCGAACCGGCATCTGCCTAATTCATCCCTTCGTAATTCGTTGCTCCCCTGCTCACAATTGACATGTCGCTCAATCAATCTTCCACACAAACTGGCACACAAACTGGCACACAAACTGGCGCACAAACCATCAACGACCTGTTTCGCCACGCCGTAGCCCGCGAAAAGCCAGGCTTTCTAAATTTCAAACGCGACGGCATTTGGCAAGCCATGTCGGCCAGCGAACTCGCCGAACAGGTGCGCGCCGCGACGATAGGTCTTTATGCGTTAGGCATACGCAACGGCGACCGCGTCGCCATCCTTTCAGAGAATCGTGTTGAATGGACAGTTGCTGATTTCGCCGTATTAAACGGCGGCGCAGTGGATGTGCCCATTTATGCCACGCAAGCGCCCAAGCAAGTGGGATATATCTTGCAGGATGCGGGCGTAGAGGTTTTGTTCATTTCGAACCAGAAGCAATACGACCGCGTGCGCGAGGTGCTAACGAATCGCACGAAGCTGCGCGCGATCATTTCATTCGACAAAATTGATACGGGAGCCATCGGCGGGCGCGTGATGCAATTCGAAGAGTTTTTGAATTGGGGACGGGCCGCCGACCAAGCCGAGCCGAACTTATTCGACACCCTGAGTCAAAGCGTTACGCCCGATACGTTGGCAACGTTGATTTATACGTCGGGGACGACCGGCGAACCCAAAGGCGTAATGCTCACGCACCGCAATCTGACCCACGTCATTGTCGGCAATCTGGATCGTTCGCAAGTCACCGAAAACGACACGGCGCTTTCATTCTTGCCGTTCTCGCACATTCTCGAACGCGCGACGATCACGATGTTGCTTTACTCGCGCTGCACGATCTTTTACGCCGAGAGCGTAGACAGTGTGCCCGCCAACCTCTTGCACGCGCGACCGCACTTTATGACCAGCGTGCCGCGCCTGTTTGAAAAGATTTACGCCAAGACGCTTGAAAAAGCCGAAGCCGGTGGCGCGTTCAAAACCCGCATTGCGAATTGGTCGTTCGAGATTGCGCGGCAATACGGCGAACTGGCGAGCGAGCAAAAAGAGATTCCTAGCGTACTTAAGTTCAAGCACAAAATCGCTGACAAGCTAGTTCTGTCAAAGTGGCGCGCAGCGATGGGCGGACGCATACGCTTACTGGTTTCGGGCGGTGCGCCGCTCTCGCGTCAACTCGCTTATATTTTTTATGGCGCAGGCTTGCCGATTTATGAAGGCTACGGATTGACCGAAAGCGCACCGACGATTTCGATCAATTACCCTGCTGCGCATCGCCTCGGTTCAGTGGGCAAACCCGCAGGTGGCGTTGACGTGCGCATTGCCGAGGACGGCGAAATTCTCGCCGCTGGGCCGAACATCATGCTCGGCTATTACAACCGGCCTGAGGCGACGGCTGAAGCACTAACGACCGACGAAGCAGGCCGCGTCTGGTTGCACACAGGCGACATCGGCCACCTCGACACCGACGGATTCCTTTACATCACCGACCGCAAAAAGGATTTGCTCAAGACGAGCGGCGGCAAATATATCGCGCCGCAACCGATTGAGAACGCAATCAAACGTTCGCGCTTCGTCAACCAAGTCGTAGTCATCGGCGACAACCGTAAGTTCCCCGCCGCGTTAATCGTACCGCAAACCGACGCGCTGAAAAGTTACGCCGAATTGAAGAAGATCGCGTATGCTGACCACGACGCCTTGCTCGCGCATCCTCAAATCGTAGACCTCATCGAACGTCAGGTAGATAAATTCACCGAAGACCTCGCGCAATTCGAAAAGATCAAAGCCGTCGCGCTGCTGCCTCAAGAACTGACCATCGAAAACGGCGAACTGACGCCTACGTTAAAGGTCAAACGGCGCGTCGTGACGGATAAATACAAAGAAACGATTGACCGGCTTTATGCCGAAAAAGAAGGAACGCATGTCTCAACCCCCCATGTCTGAACACATTGAAGCCACCAAACAACGCGACGTTGACCTGACCATTAAGCTCTATGACTTGCGCCGCGAAAAAGAAATGCGCACCGCGCGCGCCTGGTTCTTTTCACAATTCAATCCAGAGGGAGCCAACGACATTGTGCGACTGTTAACCAGCGGGCAACAGGCCAGCGCTTCTTTTCGTATGCTTACTTCGTATTGGGACATGGCGGCTTCTTTTGTTCTCAACGGCGGAATTGATGAACAAATTTTTGTCGCCGCCAACACGGAACACGTCGGTGTCTTTGCCAAACTAAAACCGTTCATCAGCGAGGTGCGCGTACTGATGGGCGAACCCGATTACTTGAGCAACCTGGAAAAGCTCGTCATGAAAATGCCGGATGCCGCAGCCGCCATGGAACGACGCCGCAAACTATTCGCCAGTTGGGCCAAAGCGGTGCAACGCGGACAATCTGATCGGTAAGGAGCAAGGGGTTTCCTATGCGACTCAACATTACGCGCCTGCAAAAACATTCGCCGCTGATTTGGAGCTTCTTCATGACGCCTAAAGACGCGGCAGCGCGTCCTGACTTCATCGCCGGACAAGTCGCGGTGCTGGAAATGGACTCATACAAGCCGACGTATATCGCGTTCGCTTCCGCGCCGCACGAACACGAATTCGAGTTTTTGATCAAACGCAGCATGTCGCACAACGTCACGGGCGCACTCTTTGATCCACACATCGCCAAGCAAGTCACGCTCAAAGAAATCGTCGGACGCGGCTTTCCCGTTGATGATTACACCGGCTGCGATCTGGTTTTCGTAGCGATGGGAACCGGCCTCGCGCCGCTGCGTTCGGCCTTGCGCCATCTGCTGCAAAACCGCGCGGCCTACGGACGGCTGATTGTGCTTTACGGCGCTCGTTCGCTTGAAGACTTTTGCTTTCAGGAAGAAATGCAAAACACGTGGGCTGCGCGAGGTGTCGAATTACGACAGGTTTTAAGCCAGCCCGACGCGAGTTGGAGCGGCCCCACTGGATACGTGCAAAGCCTGCTTGATAACCTGATTCCTGAATTGCACAACCCTGTCGCACTGGTTTGCGGTTCGCCGGAAATGATGGCGCAAACCAAAGAGCGGTTGGCGTCGTTGGGTTTTGCCGTAGAAAAGATTTTGACGAATTACTGAAAAAGTACAGCAAGCTTTCCAGCTTGCTGTACTTTGGCAAAATACAATGGCGGCGGAATACGACAACATGCGGAAGTACTTGACCGAGCATCACGGCGCGGCGCTAGCTTCGTGGCTGTTGGGTCGTCCGGTAGGCGCAAAGATTCGTTTGCTGAAAAATGAGTTGTCGCTGCAACCGATTCGCGCGGATTGGCTGGCGCTTTACGATCTGGAAGAAGAAATCCTGCACGTCGAGTTCGAGACTGACCCGGCCAAAAGCGACGTACCGTTGCCGCTGCGCATGCTCGATTATTTCGTGCGGCTTTATCGCCTTTACCGCAAACCCGTGCGGCAAGTGGTGATCGTGTTGCACAAAACCGGCGTAGACATCCCAGATGAATTTCACGTCAGCGAGACTTATCATCGCTATCGCGTTATCAAGATTTGGGAGCAAGACCCCGCGCCGTTGTTGGCTGATGAAGGCTTGTTGCCATTTGCAGTGTTGGCGCGTTCGGATGAACCGGACAGATTATTGCGGGAAGTCGCCGAACAGATACAAAACGTTGCGCAACCTGATACGCGCGCAGATTTAACGGCAGCAGCTTATCTGCTCGGGGGCTTACGCTTCGACAAGAAACTGCTGCGCAGTCTTTTCAGGGAGGAGATCATGATTCAATCATCATCGTATCAAGACGTAGTGGAGCGGAGTGAACAACGCGGCGAACAACGTGGCAGGCTGGCAATACTGCAAGACCAGTTGGCTTTTCGCTTCGGCCAGTTACCTGCCGAAGCTCAAGCTGCACTCTCGAAACTCGACCTGCTCACTCTGAGTCAGTTAGGCCACGCACTCTTTGACTTCAAGTCGGTTGACGACCTTTCAAACTGGCTTAAGCAACACCAACCCCAAAACGGCACAGCTTGATTCGTGCTGCGATCAAATTCTTTTTGCGGAGAAACTTTCATCATGCAGATCAAAAAAGCCGCCGTACTCGGCGCAGGCGTTATGGGCGCACAAATCGCCGCGCATCTGGCTAACGCGGGCGTACCGTGTCTATTGCTCGACATCGCGCCTGCTGCTTTGTTGCCGGAAGAAGAAGCCAAGGGCTTAACCATCGAATCACGCGCTGTGCGCAATCGCATTGCGCAAGCTGGTTATGACGGCGCACTCAAAGCCAAGCCTGCCGCGTATTTTTCGCCCGAACTCGCCGCGCTCGTCACAGTAGGCAATTTTGAAGACGACCTGCCCAAACTGAAAGAGTGCGACTGGGTGATCGAAGCCATCGTCGAAAAGCTCGACATCAAACGTTCACTTTACGCGCGCATCGAACCGCACCTGAACGCGAACGCCATCATCACGTCGAATACATCGGGCATTCCGCTGGCATCGTTAGCAGAAGGCCGCAGCGACAACTTCCGCCAGCGGTTTTTGGGTACGCACTTTTTCAACCCGCCGCGTTATTTGCATCTGCTCGAAATCATCACGCAACCCGACACCGATCCGGCAGTCGCGGCGTTCATCGCCGATTTCTGCGACCGCGTGCTGGGCAAAGGCATCGTCTGGGCGAAAGACACGCCCGGTTTCGTCGCCAATCGCATCGGCAATTTCTCAATGCTGAACGCGCTTCAAACAATGACCGACATGGGTTTGTCGTTTGAAGAAGTGGACGCGCTCACCGGCACGATCATCGGCCACGCCAAAAGCGCCTCGTTTCGCACGCTCGACGTAGTCGGCCTCGACACCGCTTACAACGTAGCGCGCAACCTTTACGCCGCGCTGACCGATGACGAAAAGCGCGAATCGTTCAAAGTGCCCGCGTGGATGGACGCGATGGTCGAGCGCAAGTTGCTCGGTGATAAAACCAAAGGGGGATTCTATAAAAAAGTCGGCAACGACATCGTGACGCTTGATCTGGCTACGTTTGAATATCGTCCGCAACAAAAAGGCAAATTTGCTTCGCTCGACGCGGTGAAAACCGTTGAATCATTGCCGCAACGATTGGCCGCGCTCGCCTATGCCGAAGACAAAGGCGGCGAGTTTTTATGGAAGACGCTGTCAGAAACGGCAATCTACGCCGCGAACCGCATCCCCGAAATCGCCGACAACATTGTCGAAATAGACAACGCGATGAAATGGGGCTTCGCGCACGAACTCGGCGTGTTTGAAAAGTGGGACGCGATTGGCTTGGAGAAATCCGTCGAGAAAATGAGAGCCGAAGGCCGCACGATTCCCGCCAACATCGAAGCGATGCTCGCTGCGGGCGCGAAGAGTTTTTACCAAAGCGAAAGCGGCACACGTTACTTTTTTGATTTCGCCACTAACGCCTACCAACCCATTCCCTTAACCGCCGGCATTACGGTTCTCAAATCGCTCAAAGAGCAAACCAGAGTTATCAAGAAAAACTCCGGCGCAAGCCTGATTGATCTCGGCGACGGCGTAGCCTGTGTCGAATTCCATTCCAAGATGAACGCGCTCGGCAGCGATCAACTCGGCATGATTCAAACGGCAATCAAAGAAGTCGCGGCTAATTTTGAGGGCTTAGTCGTAGGCAATCAGGGCGAAAATTTTTCAGCAGGCGCAAACATCGCCATGATCCTAATGGGCGCGCAAGACGGCGATTGGGATGAACTCGACCTCGCCGTGCGCCAGTTTCAAAACACCGTAGTCAGTTTGCGTTACTCGCCCAAGCCCGTCGTCGTCGCTCCGCACGGACTCACGCTCGGCGGCGGATGCGAGATGACCATGCATTCTGACCGCGCCGTGGCGAACGCTGAAACTTACATCGGCCTCGTCGAAGTCGGCGTTGGCCTGTTGCCGGGCGGCGGCGGTACGAAAGAGATGGCCTTGCGCGCCGCTGACGAAGCCGCGCGCACCGGCACCGATCACTTTGAAGTCCTGCGCCGCAACTTTGAATTGACCGCGATGGGCAAGGTCGCTACGAGTGCAGTCGAAGCGCGCAACTGGGGAATCCTGCGTGACAAAGATCGCATCGTGATGAACCGCCAGCGAGTGATCGAAGAAGCCAAACAAGCCGTCCTCACACTCGCACGCGAAGGTTATCGCGCGCCGCAAATGCGGCAAGACATTCAAGTCTTGGGCGAAGCCGCGCTGACCAAATTCAAGCTCGGCATGCACACGATGAAACGGGGCGGCTACATTTCAGACCACGACGCGCTGATCGGTACGAAAATCGCTTACGTTTTATCGGGCGGCAATCTCTCGCGTCCGGGCAAAGTCAGCGAACAATACCTGCTCGACATCGAGCGCGAAGCCTTTGTGAGTCTGTGCGGAACGAAGGCTACGCAAGAGCGTTTGGCGTTCATGCTGAAGACGGGCAAATCGTTGAGGAATTAACGATGCCGACCGTGTTACGGGTTGGGCCATACAACTTCATTTTCTTTAGCTCCGATCAAGGCGAGCCGGTACACATTCACATCAAATGTGCTCGGGCGATTGCGAAGTTTTGGCTGGAGCCGATCACCGTTGCTTATAATCGCGGTTTCAGAGAACACGAACTGAACGAGATCGAACGATTGGTCAACGACAATCAACAAACTCTTGTGGAGGCATGGCATGACTTCTTTGGTAATTGAAACGATGCCGACAGCTACCAGCGTGGCTGTCACGGATGAAAAACTAACCGTTGAATTTTCAGATGGCCGCTCCATGTCCGCGCCTCTTTCGTGGTATCCGCGCTTGCAGCACGGTTCGGCGGAAGAACGGCAGCATTGGCAATTACTCGGCGATGGATACGCGATTGAATGGCCTGATCTGGATGAACACATTGGCATTGAAGGCTTGCTGGCTGGACGTCCTAGCGGTGAGAGCCCAACTTCATTCAAACGCTGGCTTGCAGCACGGCAAAGTGGAGCGTGTGTTTTATGAAACTGCCCAAGCCCTTTTATCAGTTTTCATTTCAACGCGAGCCACGCTGGATTTTGGTTTTCAGCTTGCTTGCACCCGTAATCGGAATTTTGGCTGCCATTATTCTTCCGCTCATAAAGCGGTGAATTCGTGAAGGAGAAAATTTATGCGTGAAGTAGTGATCGTTGATGCCTTGCGTACCGCCGTTGGCAAAGCGCCGCGCGGTACGTTGAAAGATGTGCGGCCTGATGATTTGGCCGCCGCCGTGATGAAAGAGTTGCTGGCGCGGCACCCTGAAGTCGCACCCGCCGAGATCGAAGACGTAGTCATCGGCTGCGCTACGCCTGAAGCGCAACAGGGCATGAACATGGCGCGGCAGGCAGCGTTGCTCGCGGGCATTCCGAATACGGCGTCGGCGCTGACGATCAATCGCTTTTGTTCGTCGGGCTTGCAGGCCATCGCCCAAGCTGCCGAACACATCATCGTCGGCGCGGCTGACGTAGCCATCGGCGGAGGCGCTGAATCCATGTCCATGTTGCCGATGGGCGGTTACAACCTGTCGCCGAACCCAACGCTGGTGGATGTCTATCCCGACACTTATTTGAATATGGGACTGACGGCAGAAAACCTGGCGCGCAAATACGAAATCACGCGCGAACAGGCTGATGAATTCGCTGTGCGTTCGCACAACCTTGCGGGCGCAGCGATTGACGCAGGCAAGTTCAAAGACGAATGCGTACCTTTCACCATCACTTCGCGCGAACTCGAAACCGATGCCAAAGGACGCGGACGCATTCGTGAACGCGAACTCGTCTTTGCCGTAGATGAAGGCGTGCGGCGCGATACGACCGTTGAGAGCTTGGCGAAATTGCGTCCGGCCTTTCACGCCCAAGGCACGGTGACGGCGGGCACTTCGTCGCAGATGTCTGACGGCGCAGCGGCTGCGTTGGTAATGTCGCGTGAACGCGCCGACGCGCTCGGCCTCAAGCCAATGGCGCGTTTTGTCGGTTTCGCCACCGGCGGAGTCGCGCCCGAAGAGATGGGCATCGGCCCCGTCGTAGCAATTCCCAAAGCACTCAAAAACGCCGGACTCACGCTCAACGACATTGACCTGATCGAACTCAACGAAGCTTTCGCCGCGCAAGCCCTGTCAGTGATGAAAGTCTTGGGCATTGATCTCGAACGCACCAACGTCAACGGCGGCGCGCTCGCGCTGGGACATCCGCTCGGATGCACGGGCGCGAAACTCACGGCGACCTTGCTTTATGAAATGCAGCGGCGCGGTTCGCGTTACGGCATGGTCACGATGTGTGTCGGCGGCGGCATGGGCGCGGCAGGAATTTTTGAAAACTTGATGAGATAGAAATTCAGCTACGAATTCACACGAATTTTCACGAAGGTTTTTGTGTTCGTGAAAATTCGTGTGAATTCGTGGCTCAAACAAACGAAAGGACGATATTGATATGGCAGCAACAGCAATGGAAAAGGAAGTAATTAAAGGCGGCGGGTTCTTACTGCAAGAGACTCTTCCCGCAACAGTTTATTCGCCGGAAGATTTCACCGACGAACAGCGGATGATCGGTCAAACGACCTCCGAGTTTTTTGACAAAGAAGTCATTCCGCATCACGAACAAATCGAGAGCAAAGATTACGAAATTCAGCGTCAGTTGATTAAACAGGCCGCCGATCTCGGCCTCATCAACGCTTCAATTCCAGAGGAATACGACGGCCTTGATCTCGATCACGTATCCAACATGCTCATCGCCGAACATATGTCCGGTCAGGCTTCGTTCTCGACGGGCTTCGGCGCGACGAGCAGCATCGGCTTGCTGCCTATCGTGTTGTTCGGCACGCACGAACAGAAAACCAAATATCTACCCAAAATCGGCAGCGGCGAATGGATCGGCGCTTATTGCTTGAGCGAATCCGGTTCCGGCTCTGACGCGTTAGGCGCAAAATCTACCGCGCGTTTGAGCGAAGACGGCCAGCACTGGATTCTCAACGGCGAAAAGATGTGGATCACCAATGGCGCGTTCGCTGATGTATACACCGTCTTCGCCAAAGTAGACGGCGACAAATTCACCGGCTTTATCGTAGAGCGCAACGACCCCGGCGTCAGCCACGGCAACGAAGAACACAAGCTCGGACAGCGTGGCTCATCCACCACGCCGGTGTTGATGCAGGACGCCAAAATTCCGAAAGACCGCTTGCTCGGCGAAATCGGCAAAGGCCACTTGATCGCGTTTAACGTGTTGAACTTTGGCCGCATCAAGATGGGCGCAGGCGCGATTGGCGGAGCCAAACGCGTGCTCGGTCAAGCGGCGAAATACGCCGCCGAACGGCATCAGTTCGGACGCGCCATCGCGACGTTTGGCGCGATCAAATACAAGCTGGCTGAAATGGCGGCGCGCGTTTACGTAGGCGAATCGGCGGTCTATCGCACCGCTGGCATGATCGAAACCAAAGAAGAAACGATTGATAAAAAGAATCCGGCTGAGTTTATGAAAGCCATCGAGGAATACGCCATCGAATGCGCGATCATCAAAGTCGCGGGCACCGAGACGCTGTTCTATTGCGCCGACGAGAATGTACAAATTCACGGCGGCAACGGCTTCACGATGGACTATCCGGCGGAAGGCGTTTACCGCGACTGCCGCGTTAATCGCATCTATGAAGGCACGAACGAAATCAACCGGTTGCTCATTCCTGGCCAACTCATCAAACGCGCGATGAAGGGCGGACTGCCGGTGTTTGCCGCCGCGATGAAGTTGCAGGAAGAGTTATTGGCTGGCCCTTCATTCGACCCCTCTTTCGGAATGGATGAAGACGATTCGCCGCTCGCCAACGAACGTAAGCTCGCCGCCAACGCCAAGAAAGTCGCATTGGCGTTGATTGGTTCGGCTACGCAAAAGTTCCAAGCGGCGTTGAGCGAACAGCAAATGATTCTCTGCTGGACGGCGGATGTCATCATCGAAGCCTTCCAACTCGACAGCGCCATCGGACGCACTGCCAAACTCATCGCCAAAGACGGCGCAGACAAACATCAGTCCGCCATTGACGCGACCAGGCTGTATACGCACGACGCCATCCTGCGCATCGAAGTCGCCGCCAAGAATGCGTTGGCTGCGATCAGCGAAGGCGATGAATTGCGCATGATGCTCGTCGCGCTCAAACGCTTCACGAAAATGGAGCCGTTGAACACAGCGGCAATTCGTGAGCGGTTGGCAGATAAAGTCGTTCAGGCAGGCGGATATATTTTCTAGCTCGCAAAAAAGTAAAAAAAAAGCCCCGAACAAACTACATACTTGTTCGGGGCTTTTTTATAGTTGAAGCCAATCAGTGTTATTACATTTGCAAGTTCCAACATTAACCAAAGCCAAAGACCAGATAGCCTCACGACCTTCCAATCTTCACTTTAGTTTCAACCGCAAAATCGTCAGCGAATGCGCGGGGAAGGTGTATTTGAATCCATTGTTTTGCAGCGTCGCCGTAATGTTGCGCGTGACCGGGCGAACTTTTTTGTCGTCGCCGAACGTATGCGTCGCTTTCAAATCGGGATGATTCAATTCCCAGACGCCGACTTCGCTCTGCAAGCTGCCTTCCTGATTATCAACGCGCGTCGTCAGGTCTTTGTCTTTGCTGCGATTCAACACGTTGACGTAAACGGTTTTGTCAGTCGCGTTGTACGTCGTCGAAACATCCAGATACTTGAGCGGCGCGCGATTACCGATTTTATAAGTCGGCGCTGAAACAAACGTTTCGATTGACTGATTGTTTTTTTGTTTCGTGAATTCGACCAGCGGGAAAAAGATCGTTTGCAAAAACAGTCCTTGTTTATTGGTCGTAATCGGCGCGATGACGTTCACCATTTGCGCAATGTTCGCCATTTTGACGACATCGGCGC
>JANNUY010000791.1:0-2491 GCA_031414155.1 Acidobacteriota bacterium | reverse complement strand
GAGATAAGCAACCTGTTCGCCTTCAAATAACGCCGCTTGTCGCACGCGCTTTTTGCCTTCCTTGATTTCGCGGAAGTGCAAGCGCGCCGCAAAGTCTTCGCGGTTGACCAGCGTGGCGTAACGATTATTCACGTCGTAACCGATGATCGCCGTGATGATACCTTTCGACACAGCACTGGCACGCAAGCGATAAAACTGTTCAGCGGGTTGCGGCGTGAAAGGAACGTTCAGGTCTTTGAAGTCTTCGTTCCAAGTTTCTGAATTAGCTTCGCTGACGAATTCAAAGGTGACTTCACCGACCTTGGCGTTGAGCGGAAAGCGCGTGAATTTCAGTTCGTAAGTGAGTTTCTCGCCCGGCTTAAAGGGCAGCGATTTGAAATTGCGTTGAGTGGTGGCGAGCGGCAAAGAAGGCGTCTGCGCACTGATGGCACAAGATGCCATCTTGTGCCATAGCCCAAAGGCGACGCCGCAACCAACCAACAAAACTAACCAGCGTTTCATAGATTCACTTCCAAACCAGCTTGAGCGCCAACAACCCTATCACGACCAACACACCGATTAACGCGCGGTATTCACGATGATGCAGGTATTGCGACCAATCAAAAGCGCGCGCTTCATCTTTACGATAGGGGCGATAAGGCGTGAGACGCGGCAAAAACAGCGGCACATGTTGCGCCCATTCGTCATAGGCCGCGCCGAAAAGTTGCCGAATGTGCGCGACTTCGGCGCGCATCACCGGGCGATAGATCAACAGGAACGCCCACAGCAGCCACAAGGCCACCCACGGATTATTGCCCGCTACGGCAAAGCCCGCGACCATCACGAAGCTGCCGAAATAAAGCGGATTGCGCGTGTGCGCATAAGGCCCACTCGTCGCCAGTTCAGCGTTCTTGCGCAAGTGCCCCGAAGCCCAGCCGCGAATGCCCGCGCCCAGCAAGGCGATGGGCGCTCCAATCGCCAGCGACAACCACGCAGGCCGCGCTCCCAAGACGAACAATGCTGCCGTCAAAAATCCCAACGGCACGCGCATGCGTTGAATCGTCGAGCGGCCATCCGCCGGTTGTGTAACTTCTTGTGTCATAGGTTCTGTCATGTTGCAGCCAACACGGGTAACTCCCGCTTCCGCACTCCGCACTCCGCGCCCCGCACTCGCTTTTGCACGGCGTCCCACACCATCTCGACCGGCATTTTCATGCACGACGTATGGCTGCACGCGCGGCGATAACAATCGGTGCGGCAATCCAGATCGAAGCGTTCGACTACCACATCGTCTTTCGCAAACGGTCCGTTGCGTCGCGCTGACGTAGGCCCAAACAGCGCGACAATCGGCGCTCCGGCGGCGGCGGCAATGTGCATCGGCCCGGTGTCGCCGCCGATGAACAGCTTGGAGTAACGCGCCACTGCCCACAATTCTTTCAATGTCGCGTCGTAAAGTTGAGCCTTGCCGGTTTTGGCCTGCTCAACGATGTCTTGCGCCATTGCTGCTTCGCCCGGCCCGTAAGTCACGAGCGAACGCATTCCGTAAGTCTCCCACAAACGATCTGCCACTGCCGCAAAGCCCGCGGTCGTCCACAACTTCGTCGGCCATCCGCCACCGGGATTGAGCAAAGCAAAAGGCTGCTCGTCATTCAACCGCTCTGCCTTGCGCGTCACTTCATCCGGCAACCCCATCGGAAATTCATAAGCGCCGCTCACGTCGCAGCCCAACGCCGCCGCGAGCGACAAATTCTTTTTGATGATGTGGCCGCTGTCATCCACCTGAACCTGACGATCATAAAAGCGCGCGGCTTGCGGTTCGCGCAAAGCGTCGTTCGCAAAGCCGACTGACATACGCGGACGCGCGCGGCTCGCCACATAAGCCGATTTCAACAAGCCTTGAAAGTCGAGCGTCATATCGAATTGCCCGGCATGCATTCGCTCAACCACTTGTTTAACCGCGCTCCAAGTCGCTGGTCGCCATAACCCTTTACGCCAACCGCGCATATCCAACTCAATCAAATCATCAAGCGCCGGATTGTCTTGTAACAGCTTCGCACCGCCGCCGCGTTCGACCGCCCACGCAAGGTAGGCATTCGGCAAGCCGCGCCGCAATGCCGCCAACGCGGGCAGCGTATGCACGATGTCGCCAATAGCGCCGAGTTTTACGATCAGGATGCGCATCTACAAGTTCTTCGAGTTGAAACAGTACGATAATCGTGACCGCTGGTCGCGCATAAGGCAATCAGACATCATCAAGGCAGGCATCAGGCATCAGGCCGCGTTACTCTCTTGAGGCTCGGTCAGCCAGCCCAACGCACGCCCTGCTTGGTAACAACCAAATCCCGCCAGTAACGTTGCGAACGCTGCGCCAGTGGGCACGGGCGCTTCACGAAAACTTTGCCAGCAGGAATAACCGACCATCCATAAAAACACCAACGCAGGCAGCGGAAAAAAAGGTGTGCGAAAGTGCGTCGCATTTGCCAAGTTGGCGCGCTGGCGCAAAACGAAAAGC
>JANNUY010000790.1:0-2899 GCA_031414155.1 Acidobacteriota bacterium | reverse complement strand
TTTTGCGGCATTCCTGCTCGACGCGCCCCGCAGCGTCGGACGCTATTTGACGGTCATTGACGAGCCGGGAACGAAACACAAAGCCTTCTTCTCATTCATCAACGACAAGTGGCAGGTCTCAAAACGACTCACGGTTGATCTCGGCGTACGGCATGAATTTTATACGCCGCACACCGGCATCGTGAAAAAAGGCGGTCTGTCGAATTACGACATCACCAACAACACATTGCAGGTTTCGGGTTACGGCAATATCTCGAACACCGTGGGCGTGAAAAATTACTACAAGAACTTCGCGCCGCGTTTGGGTGCGGCGTTCCGCTTCAACGATAAGACGGTTATCCGCGGTGGTTTCGGAACCAGCATCATTCCGTTCCCTGATAACCGCTACGCGTTCAACTTCCCCGTCAAACAGAACAACCAATTCAATCCGGCCAACAATTTCGCGGCGACGGCTTCAACGTTGACCACCGGCTTGCCCGCGCCGCAGGTTTTCAGCGTACCCGACAACGGCATCATCTCGGCGAACACCGCGCTGCTGCTCAATTCGGGCTTCTTCGTCGTCCCCTCCAACTTGAAGGAAGGCCGAATTCACTCTTATAACGTCGCGTTTCAACGCGAATTATTCTGGGGATTTTCTGGCGAAGTGGCTTATGTCGGCAACGTCGCCAGCGGCATCCTCACTGATTTCGATCTGAATGCCGCGACGATTTTGGGGCAAAACAATTTGGGCAGACCGTTGAATCCGAAGTTCGGCAAGAACGCTTCGGTGCGCACCTGGCTGCCGACCGACACGCATTACAATTCGATGCAGGTCAAAGTGGATCGGCGTTTCAAGAACAGTTGGTTGGTGACGACGAGCTATACCTTGAGCCGCGCGATCAACTTCGCAGACGACAACGGCGGCATTGCCACCCCGGCGGACATTTCTCTGAGCGAAGGTCCCGCAGGTTTCAACCGCAAGCATATGTTCAGCAGCAGCTTTGTTTGGGATATTCCGTTTGCGAATAAGAGCAACGGCATCGTCAAAGCGGTACTGGGCGGTTGGCAGTTGTCCGGCATTTTCGCAGCGCAATCGGGTACGCCCATCAACTTCACAGCCAACGGCACGTCGTTGGCTGCGCCGGGCAATACGCAGCGTCCCAATCTCAATGGCACGCCGAAAGTGCTGGGCAACATTGGGCCGGGCGAACTCTATTTCGAAACGTCGGCTTTCTCGGCGCCCGTCGGAGCCGTGTTCGGCAATCTCAAGCGTAACGGTTCGATCACCGGCCCCGGTTATGTGAACCTGGACGGCACGTTGATCAAACGCTTCCGTTTCACCGAACGCATTGGCGGCGAATTGCGCGCCGACGCGCTCAACTTCACCAACAGCCCGCATTTCAACAACCCGGACGGCGGTTACAGTACGGTCGTCGGTAACACGTTCGGGCAGGTCGGCAGCGGCAGCGCTTTCGGCGCACGGGCCGTACGCTTCGGCGCGCGGGTCACATTCTAACCAGATTGATTCAGCCACGGGGAAGACGCGTAGCCTTCTCCGTGGCTTTTCTTTTCAGGAGCATCAATGAGCAACAGCCCAATGAATAACAATATTGAACGCAGAGATTTTCTCAAACAAGCAAGCGCCGCCAGTCTGGCAATGACGGCGGCGTCTTACGGCAAAGTGTTAGGCGCAAATGATCGCGTGCGCCTTGGCATCATCGGCCCCGGCGACCGCGGTCAACAACTGATGAACGAATTCAACAGAGCAAACGCCAATTCTGAATTCGTCGCGTGCGCTGATGTTTACAAAGCGCGTTTCGATCAAGCCGCCAAAATCGCAACGGGTATCAAGCCTTTCAGCGACCATCGCAAGCTACTTGAACAAAAAGATGTAGACGCCGTGATCGTGGCTACGCCGTTGCACAGCCACGCGCGCCACTTCCTCGACACGCTAGCGGCGGGCAAAGATTTATACGCCGAAAAAACCATGACCTGGTCTATCGAAGAAGCCGAAGCCTGTCTCGCCGCGGCGAAAAAAGTTGCGACCAAGCGCGTCATTGGCGTAGGCCAACAACATAACAGCGCGGGTTATTTTCAGGACGCGCGCCAGTGGACGAAAGACGGTTTGCTCGGCAAAGTATCTAGTGTCGAAGCCTGGATGAGCCGCAACAGCAAACACGGCGTCGCCCAATGGATGCGCCCCATCCCGGCTGATTGCAACACCTCCAACGTAGACTGGAAGGCTTTTCTCAATGGCCGACCCAATCGTGAATTCGACGCGCATAAATTCATCAACTGGCGGTTGTTTTGGGAATTTAGCGGCGGCAACGTGACTGAGAACATGGTTCACCAAATCGGCTGGATCATCGGCGTGTTGGATCTTGGCGTACCGACTGCGGCGTATATGTCCGGCGGCGTTTTCGCTGAAAAAGACGGACGCGAAGTGCCTGATACGATTTCTGCCGTGTTGGATTATCCGAACGATGTCGTCGTCTCGTGGCAATCGTCGTTCAGCAACAGCCGCTTCGGTTTGGGCATTCGCATTCTCGGTTCTGACGGCACGATTGAATGGCTGGCGGGTACGACCGATATGGTCAGCGGCAAGTCGGCCAGCGGCTGGAACTTCCAACCCGAAAAACTCAATCGCCCCGACGGCACGGCAATTTCGGGTATGGCGAAAGGCGACAACCATTACGGCAACTTCGTTGAATGCGTACGCTCGCGCAAAGAACCGAATTCATCGGTTGAGCTTGGTTATAAATCGGCGATTGCGGCGCATATGGCGAACCTTTCTTATCGGCGCAAACAGCGGCTGACGTTGGATGCTGCGCGGCAGGTGGCGAGCCGGTAACGACTTGGTTCATAGGCTGAACACAATGCAGGCGGCATAGAATTATTTTCTGTGCCGCCTATTTGTTTT
>JANNUY010000789.1:0-6824 GCA_031414155.1 Acidobacteriota bacterium | reverse complement strand
CCGTCGCTGGCGGGAAAACCGTTGCTCGAAACGTGGGCAGGGTTGCGGCCTAAAAATACGCGCGACGATTGGCCGGTGATCGGACGGGACGCGCGTTATGACGGATTGCTATACGCCACAGGGCATTACCGCAACGGCATTTTGCTTACGCCCATTACCGCGCAAGCCATCAGCGAACTCGTCTTGCGCGGCGCATCATCCATCAACCTGTCAGCTTTCAATCCTGCCCGTTTCACCGAGCCTTGCTGATGACGATGAGAGGCGAAAAGCCAAGCAGTCACGAAGATAAACGACGAGAGCCGCGCAATCCCTCGATTGCGCGGCTCTCGTTGCAAAGCCAACCCGCCTGTATCGCTCTTCAATTGAACGGCTCGAACTTGATGCGCGTGAAAGTCGTGGTGCCTGTGGCGGTGAACACCACCTGACCGGCGGGATCGAAAATCTCCACTTTGTCTTCACCGGTCAGTTGATCTCCGGCCTCATTGAGCGTCAGCATCAGCCGAGCTTTGAGATACCCCTTGTATGCGCCTGTGTTGATGTCGTAAAGGACGCTCCTGCTGGTGTACCCGAATTGCCGCCCGCCGAGATGCTTCCAGACGCCATGACCTGAGGTGAGCACATCCATGAAATACAAGCTGACGCCGCCTTGCACTGAGCCGACGGTAGTTCCATCAGAATTAAGCGTGAGGAGAATTCTGTTTCCCTCGCTGGATATGCCCAGCCAACTGCCGACGATGGCCGTCTTCTGTCGTGCGAGGAGTTCTGCCAGAGTATCCAGGAAGCCCCCTTGACCGAGGGCTTGCGCTTCCTGAAATGCTGGTTCCGGTTCCGCGACGGGCGCTTGCTCCGGCACGACCGGAACAGGGTGGTTGCCCGCGCCTCCCCTGGGCCAGAGCTGCCGGCCCGTTGATTGGGCCTGCGTCACGGTCGTGGAAATGACGAGCATTGCGGCGATCAGCAAGGCCCAAAAGATTCTTTTGCTTTGTATAAATAGGGTTCCTTTCCTGGTTGGTTGATGATTAGTCGTGGTTGTAGTGGTCAATAAGATGTTCTGCGAGATGCTCTGTAACATGGTTGTTTATTCCTTTGTCGGTTAAGCTGCGTAACGAGTTAAGACAGATCAGGGGAGCCTGTTCCGCCGTTTCAATGAGATGGAGTTGTGCGGCTTCGACCCAACGATAGATGGCGCGCGTGTTGACGCTTACCAGCACGGCGGCCTCTTCGGGCGTGACCGATTGAACCAGCGACGAACATTCAAGACACCAGACCGGGGCTTGGTTCTTGCTACGGCGAATGACCAGCAAACTGGTTTCGACCGTAATCTCCATTCTCTTTCTCCGTTTCATCGCGCCTCCGATCTTGGGTTCGTGTTCATCGCGGGATTGCCGCTCAATTCGCGGCGGAAGGTAAGCGGGAGGCGCGTCGCAAGTCCTTGAGAAAGGCAAAAGAAATCCTTCGGAAATTCCTCGGACGTTTATGACCTTGCCCGACAAAGAGTTATACGAATTCGACAGCTTTCACCTCGACGCGGCGGAGGGCTTGCTGCTGCGCGACGGCGCGCCAGTACCGTTGGAACCGAAGGTGTTCGAGACGCTGCTCGTGCTGGTGCGGCACGGTGGGCAGTTGGTCGGAAAGGAAGAGTTGATGCAGGCGGTCTGGCCCGACACCATCGTTGAAGAGAGCAATCTGACGCGCAACGTCTCGGTCTTGCGCAAAGCGCTGCAACGCGACGATGGCGGCACGTCTTACATCGAAACCGCGCCCAAGCGTGGCTATCGCTTCGTCGGCGCGGTGCGCACGCCGTCCGCCAAACCGCCCGCCGAGCCAGTTGAATTGATCGTGCAATCGGCCAAAGTCAGCCTCGTAGTGGAAGAAGAAGAAAGCGACGAAACCCTGACAGCGCAGCCCGCCGTGCTGGCGCTGCCACCGCCAGCCGTTGACCAGCACAAACGCCGCAAGCTGGCATTAGCCCTCGCGTTGTCGCTGGCTGCTCTGGCTACGGCGGTTTACTTCAGCTTTTTCCGCCGTCCGGCGATTGATTCCCTGGCGGTCTTGCCTTTTGTCAACGTGAGCACGAATCCCGACGCGGAATATCTCTCCGATGGGATTACTGACAGTCTGATCAATAGCCTCGCACAATTGCCAACGCTGAAAGTCATGTCGCGCAACTCAGTCTTTCAGTACAAGGGGCGCTACAAGGGGAAAGAGATTGACGCGCGCCAAGCCGGGCAGGCGCTCGGCGTGCGCGCCGTGCTGACCGGCAAAGTGACGCAGCGCGGCGACGATTTGTTCATCAGCGCCGAGTTGGTGGACGTGCGCGACAACAGCCATCTGTGGAGCGCGCAATACAATCACAAACTGTCCGACCTGCTGGCGGTGCAGGCGGAACTGGCGCGCGACATTGCCGAAAAGCTACGGTTGCGGCTGAGTGGGGAGGATAAGCAGCGGTTGACGAAGCGCGGGACAGAGAATGCGGAAGCCTACGAACTTTATTTGAAAGGGCGTTTCTACAACAACACGCTGGATCGTGAGAAGGAAGAGAAAGCTCTCGAATACTTCCAGCGCGCGATTGCGAAAGACCCACGCTTTGCCCTGCCTTATGCCGAGTTAGCCGGGCTTTATGTGGGGATGGCGAGCATTGGCACCACCTACACGATTCCGCCCCAGGAAGCCTTGCAGAAGGCGGAGGAAGCGGCGGCAAAGGCCATCGCGGTGGATGACACCTTGGCGGAAGCGCATCTCTCGCTGGCCGAGATTGCCCGGGTATTTGACTGGGATTGGAACACCGCCGAGCGCGAATATCGGCGCGCCATCGAACTGACGCCGAACGTGGCTGCGCCACACCATTTTTACGCCCACCATTTAGTCGGGGTGGGCCGCTTCGAGGAGGCGTTGGCGGAGGGACTGCGCGCCTTGGCACTCGACCCGCTTGATGTGGGAATGAATTTTCATCTGGGCTGGCATTACTTCTACACACGCCAATACGAGCAGGCGGTGCCACAACTGCAAAAAACGTTAAGCTTGGATCCGACCCATAGTGGGGCGCACGGCATCCTCGGCTTAACCTACGGGCAACAGGGGCGATATTCCGAAGCGGTCACAGAGATTCGCCGAATGGAGGAGTTGAAAGGGAGAGATATTCGGGGGAACCTGGGACATGTTTACGCCCTCGCAGGCCAGCGCAACGAAGCGCAAAAGCTGCTCGCGCAGTTGCAGGAGGAAGCCAAACACAAGCCAGTCTCGCCCTACAACATCGCCAAAATTTACGCGGGGCTGGGCGAGCCAGAGCAGGTCTTAGTCTGGCTGGAAAAAGCCATTGCCGAGCGCGACGGCAATCTGACTGATCCGGGACTCAAGGTGGACGTGATCTTTGAGAAACTGCACGCCGACGCGCGCTTTGCCGCTTTGCTGCGGCGCATGGGGCTGCCGCAATAAGAACGCCGTAAAGTGACAAGGAAAAGGCGGTCACCCGGAGGCGCGTCCAGATGAGCCGCCTTAGTATTGTGCAGCGGTACGCAGCCTGATCAGTCAAACCGGGCTGGCGGTTTAATCAAGCGGCTCGTACTTGATGCGCTTGAAGTTGGCGGTGCCTTCTGGCCTGGACAGCAGCAGGTCACCTTGCGGAGTGAAAAATTCCAGCTTGGCCCTGACGCCGGCCTCATCTCTGTCATCACCGAGCGTCACCTCCCCGCGGAGTTTGCCGAATTGGATCAACTGGGCCGTGTTGACGTCGTACCAAATGTCCCAAACCGTATAGCCGAACTGCCGCCCGCCGAGGTGTTTCCAGACGCCGTGTAACGACGTGTGCGACGGACGATTGGGGGCAATGCTGACTTCGCCTTGCGTGGAGTAGATGACGGTTCCGTCGGCATGGAAAGTGATGAGGCCTTTGGCACCATTGCCGAGCGTAACCAACCAGGTACCGACAACGGCCTCCTTCTGCCGTGCGAGAATGTCTGCCAGAACATCAAGGAAGCCGCCTTGTGCAGCAGCCTGCGTTTCCTGCGCCGTGGTTTGCCCTTCCTCGCTGGGCCGTTCACTGGATTGGGCTTGGGCTAAGGTGGCGGAGATGACGAGCATTGCGGTGATCAGCAATGTCCAAACGATTCTTTTGTATGACATAGGTGTTGCTCCTTTTGGTTGGGCGCAGGTGATGACTTACACTGACCACCCGCGAATTTCAGACATAGCCCCCGTGCTGGGGGCTGTGATGTTTGAGCAGCTTTTGCTCTCACCTACAGAACCGACATGCGCGGGCGAAACTCGCAACGCCGACAAAAAAAATATGGAGCATTCTTTGCCGCCAATCAGCCAGTTGCTACAGCGTTGGAGTCAGGGCGACCGCGCCGCGCTGGATGAACTCATGCCGCTGGTTTACGACGAACTGCGCCGCATCGCTCATCGCTACCTCGCACAACGCACGCCGGGACACACGCTGCAAACGACCGACGTATTGCACGAAGCGTATCTTCGGCTGGCCGGGCAGGCAGAAGTGCATTGGGAAAATCGCGCGCATTTCTTCGGCGTGGCGGCACAGGCGATGCGCAACATTCTGGTGGATCACGCGCGCACCCAATTGCGCGCCAAACGCGGCGGCGGCGCGCAACGCATTTCGCTCGATGAGGTGCTGACGTTGGGCACGGAACAACATGCCGACATCATCGCGCTCGATGATGCGTTGCTGGATTTAGCAAAACTCGATGAACGAAAAAGCCGGGTCGTCGAGTTGCGCTTTTTCGGCGGCTTGACCGAGCCGGAAATCGCCGCCCTGCTGCAAATTTCTCCCCGCACCGTCAACAGCGACTGGCGCATGGCACGCGCTTGGTTGTTGCGGCAATTGGAGCAAACACTAACCGCATGACGCCTGAACAATTCCAAGAAGTAAGCTGCATTTTTCAGCAGGCCGCCGCGCTGGCCGTCGCCGAGCGGCCTCAATATCTAGTCGCAGCCTGCGCGGGCGATGAGGCTTTACGCGCCGAAGTCGAAGCCTTGCTGCGCTACGAAGACAAGGGCGCTTTTCTCGATCAGCCCGCGCTGGAAGCCGCTACGCAAATCCTCAAGGAAAATCAGTCCCGTTCGCTGGCTGGGCAGCAGGTCGGTCATTGCCACTTACGTTCGTTGCTCGGCCAGGGCGGGATGGGCGAGGTCTGGCTGGCCGAAGACACGCAACTGCGCCGTCAGGTCGCCGTCAAGTTATTGCCAGAAGAATTCACGGCGGACGCCGCGCGGGTGCGCCGCTTCAAACAGGAAGCGCAGGCGGCTTCGGCGCTCAATCATCCGAACATCCTCACGATTCACGAAATCGGCACGTTCGCCACCGAAGCCACGACCACGCATTACATCGTGACGGAACTGATTGACGGTGAGACCTTGCGCGAACGCATGCAGCAGACGCCGAACGCGCAAATGCCAGCGGCGCTGGCAGTGGAATTGTGCGCGCAAATCGCCGCCGCGCTGGCCGCTGCGCACGAAGCCGGGGTGATTCACCGCGACATCAAACCCGAAAACGTGATGGTGCGAAAAGACGGCCTCATCAAAGTGCTGGACTTCGGACTGGCGAAACTGACCGAGCGCAAAAGTTCGGAGGCAGAAGCGCCGACGCAGCCCTGTCTCAGCACTGAGGCGGGGATGGTGATGGGGACGCCGCGTTATATGTCGCCCGAACAGGCGCGCGGCGAGCGGGTAGATGTGCGCACGGACATTTTCAGCCTCGGCGTGATGCTTTACGAAATGATCGCGGGTGTGCCGCCGTTTGCGGGCGCGACGGTGAGCGAAACCATTGCCGCGATTTTACGCGATGCGCCAGCGCCGTTGGCTTACTCTGCTGCCGCCGCACCCCAGGAGCTACAGCACATCGTCAACCGAGCATTACAAAAAGATCGCGCGGCGCGGTATCCGGCGATGCCGGAATTGCTAGCTGATCTCAAACGCTTGCAGCGGCAATTAGAGCGGCAAGAGGAAGCGCCGCTGCTTGTTCCGCTATCTTGGTCAGAAGTCGCCACCGCGCGCCTGAACAGTGCGGCGGAAACCGCAGAGCCAGCCGTCATCACAACCGCGCCGCAGTTGTCTCACCTTATCAAACGTCACAAATTGAGTGTGGCAATCGCGCTGGCGCTGTTGCTGGCTGCCGTAGCGATTGCGGTTTATTTCAGCGTGCGGGAGACGGCGATAGATTCGCTGGCGGTCTTGCCTTTCGTCAATGTGGGCGCGAATCCTGATGCTGAATATCTTTCGGACGGCGTCACTGACGGTCTTATCAACAGCCTCGCGCAATTGCCCCAACTCAAAGTGATGTCGCGTAGCGCGGTCTTTCGCTACAAGGGGAAAGAGATGGACGCGCAGCAGGCCGGGAATGCACTCGGCGTGCGTGCCGTACTCACCGGCAAAGTGACGCAGCGCGGCGACGACCTGATCGTCAGCGCGGAGTTGGTTGACGTGCGCGACAACAGCCATCTCTGGGGGGCGCAGTATCCCCGCAAATTATCTGATTTGCTGGCTGTGCAAGCGGAGCTTTCACGTGACATCGCGGGGAAGTTGCGGCTCCGCCTGGGCAGCGCTGAGCAGCAGCGCCTGACAAAGCGTGGCACAGAGAACGCCGAAGCCTACGAACTCTATTTGAAAGGACGTCACTATCAAAACACGCAGCAACGCGAGGAAGAAAAGAAAGCTATAGATTACTTCCAGCGGGCGATTGAGAAAGACCCGCGCTTCGCCCAGCCCTATGCCGGGTTAACCATGGTCTACGTGGCGATTGCGACCATAGGCGCCACGTACACGATTCCACCCAGGGAAGCCTTTCAGAAGGCGAAGGAAGCTGCTTCAAA